>DASQCL010000169.1:0-3968 GCA_035634715.1 Solirubrobacterales bacterium | reverse complement strand
CTCGGCGTGCTGGCAGTCCACGTCCAGACAGGCCAGGAAGATCCGGCGCAGGTAGCTATCCACGGTCCCGCCCCTCCCCGCTTCCACTGGACTGGTCGCTATCGGGGTCGAGCACAAGCGCGTAGGCGAGGAAGCCTTCGTAGCGGTAGGTGAGGACCCGGCCGTCGTCGCGGCGATAGGTCAAGAACTGGTGACGGCTGTAGCGCTGGAGGCCCTTGAAGCCTGGCCTGTGTCCCTCTCCCGTCTGCAGGTTCTGCGGCGGTCGGCCGACGATCATGTTGACTTCGGTCTGCCCCAGACCCAGCGGCGGCTCAGGGCTCTCAAGAAAGACCCCCAACTCGACCGGATCGGTGATGATTGGCCGCGGCTCCCGCTCGGTTGCAAGTCGCTCGCTCATGGCTTCCCTTCCTCGCTATCGGAGGGGAAGGCAGCGAGGGCGTCACGAACTGCATGCCCGATGAAGGTCACAAACTCAGCGTCCTGCGTGAACGGTTCGCTGGAGTCGCTGCCGGGGTCATAGAACGGCTCGTCTGCATGCCAGGCGGTTAGGGCTTGGTCAGCCTCCTCCAGCGCCTCCCTTACCTCGCTGAGGGGGACGACCGGCTCTCCGATCAACTCGCCAGCGCTGCCCCAGCTGCCGTCTGGGAAGAGGCGCGAGCCGTTGACGATAAGCGCGCCGTCCTTCCGCAAGTCCAGTTCGACGCCGCCGCCGTTTTCGTCGATCGCCATCGTGTCGCCGAAGAGTGCTTCGAGCATCTCCACCATCGGCGGCGTCAGGACCACCCGGCTCACGTCTTCTCCTCCCGTGGTTCGGAGGGGGCTAGCTCGGCAGCTTCTTGGTCGTCCTCGGCCAATTCGCATGCCGGTGCGTGGGAACCGCGAAAGGTGCCCTCCTCCGGTTCCGAGAAGACAGGGGTGTCGAGGGCGGCGAGGTATCGGTCAGCGGCGGCCTGGGTGATGCGCCGGTCCACGTCGTGGCCAAGCTCGGCGCGCAGTGCCTCCCGCAGCCGCTCCCGCTCTTCCTCGGCCCCCTGGCGACGAAGGGAATCGGCGACGAGGGCAAGCTGCTCGCGGGCACCGTCGCGCCAGGACTCCTTCACGTCCTCGCTGAGCTGGGCGTACCGCTTGCGCTGGCGGCCTTCCTTGGCCTCTCGGGTCGGGATGTCGTCCCACCAGCCCCACAACTCATGGATTGCGTTGTGTTCGGCGAGCAGCTCAATGGCGGCCTCTGGGATGTCGGGACGGTCAGGCACCGGAGTCCTTTCTGTCGAGGGCGGCGAGGAGGCCGTCGAGTCGCCCCGCCTCCAGCCGGAGCGCGAGCCGATACCCAGCTTCTTCCTCACCCGACTCCCATTCGTGTTCGGCGACCTCAACCGACGAGCGCGCCAGCACATCCACGATGTGCTTCTGCCGTTCCTCCAGCCGCTCTCGTAGCTCTAGGGCGTAGTTGGAGCCGGGGAGAAGCGGGGTGATGGTGGCGAGGACGGCTTCGAGCGCATCCACCAATGCAGATTCCTCCTGCGCGGTTGGGCCGGCGTCGTTGTCCGACCGAATCTCCGGGAGGTGGCAGTAGAGAGCCTGAACCGCAGCGTCGCTCAGCAGCGCGCTCTCCACCACGTCACCCTGTAGCTCGGCCGCAGCCCCATAAGCGGATCGGCGCGACTCCGGGTCATCGGTGTACTGGAAGGACCCGCACTCCGGGCATTCGTCGGTCGCGGTCGGCTTGATCCGCTTCCTGCATTTCGGGCACCAGACACCCTGTAGCTCGGCCGGGGAGGGCCAGTCGTGAATGCCCTCAAGGTCCGGTAGCTCGGCCGGGGACTGCTTGCCGGTGCAGTCGGCGCAACCGGGACACGGGCGCTTCATCGAGCCGATGTGGCCCTCAGGCGGCTGGGTCCAAAGCTCGCCGGTCCCTCCGCAGCGTCCCTCGGCCTCGGCGCTCATCTTCGCGTGAGCGGCGTCGACCAGCGTCTCGACAGCCTTGACGGTCTCAGGCTCCGGATCGCCGGTGAAGTGCGCCCGGTACTCGGCGCCGGCCTCGGTCCTCCCGCTCTGCACTACCCGCTCGCCCTCCTGTACCTCAGCCTGTGGTGAGGGATCGGCGCCATGGATCGGACACGCAGGATCAGGCTCGGGCGGTGCCTCTTCGCGCTCGCCGACGCACGTGCAGATCGCCTCTGGTGAGGGAGGCGGGGTAGAGGCGGGCGGCTCGGCCGGAATCGCGTCGTGAAACTCGGCAGCCTCCAAGCCGGAGACGGTGATCCGATACTCGCTCCGGTAATGCTGGGCGCGCCGTACGCACTCCGAGCACGGCTCCTTACCTGACGTGCCACCGCCCCGCGAGAACCCGATGCGGGGCGGCTTGCCGTCAGCGTCGGCGGGCGGGAACATGTCCTCCCCGCAGAGGGTGAACCCGGCAGGCCACTGCTCCAGGTGACGGAAGTCCTTCGCGGTGCTGACCTCGACGGTCGTAAACCTGATCGTCGGCTTCTCCTCCACCCCGCCGCTGTTCCCTGCTGGCCGGGTGGCTTCGAGCTTCTGCTTCGCGCTGACCGCCCCGGCGCAGGTGCTGCAGCACCCGGGATCGTTGTCGTCCTCCTCCAGTGCGCGCAGGATCGCTGCTCGCTCGTCGGCGCTAAAGGCAAGGCTCCCGCTGTTCCCTGGTACTGGCTGGAGACGGACAGAAGCTAGGAGGTCGCGGGCTTCTGCCATCCAGGCGTCGTAGACATCCCGACGCGGCCAGGCGCGCAGCTTGTCCTCGTTGCTGCCCTCGGCAAAGCGCACGAACAGCCAGCGGGCCACGCCCTCGTCTTCAACCAGTCGCGCCTCCCCGCTGTTCCCCGGTGACTCGGGCTGGGTGGAAGCGGCTTTGTTGGCATCGACTGCGCGGTGAGCGGCGTCGCGGGTGTGCATCTCCTGGGTTTCGACCTCGATCCATTCCAGGGCGTCGACCAGGTTGCGGTTCGCGCGGACCACCGGCCCGGCGTCCAACGTGAATCCGAAGGGCCGCAGGAGCTTCTCGTCAACGAACTGCTCGCCCGCCTTGCAGCACATGAAGCGCCGCAGGACATTGACCGCCTTGTCCTCGTCGCTGCTTTTCCCCTCCCCCAGTAGCTCGGGGGTGGACTGGCAGTCGGGCTGAAGCAGGTAGAGGTTGCAGTTCTCGAAGTCGGTGTCCTGCTTGCCGTCGAGGACGGTGAAGTGAGACGCACCGTCGCGAAGCTCCCGCTGGACGACGAGGTGCTCAGGCCACTTCTGACAGTCGAGGCAACCGGGGCAGAGCTTCGATTCGGGGACGCCGATCGCTCCGGACTGACCCGGCACCGGCAGCCCTTCGACCGCAACGAGGCCGCTCCCCCCGCACCGTGGTACCTCAGGGTCCACCGACTGCTGGGTGAGGGGGAAAAGACCGTGGCCGGTGGCGAGGTTCCAGGCCGCAGCTAGACCCGCGCGAGCGATGACGGTCCACTCGCCCTCATCGTTCGGCTCCTGTTCCATCGCGTCGCCGGCCGCCTCGATCGCCTCGTCGCTGAACAGCCGGTCCTTCAGCGCTAGGAACTGCTCCCGATCCCCCGGCTCTCTAGATAGGGACTTGCCGGCCCGCTCGCGCTCTTGAAACGCTGCAATCGAGTAGGGACGCCAGTCGCCGTCCTCCCAGAACTCCGTGTCCCCGACGTCGGGCAGGTCACCGTCGTTGTCTCCTCGGCTGGGATGGAACCTCGTTGCGTACCAGCGGCGACCCATCCTGATCGCCCCGTAGTGCCAGTCACCCCGCTCTTCTCCGTCCCCAGATACAGAGGGTCCGGAGTCGAGGATGGCTTGGAGCCGCTTGAGCTTTTGTTCAACCGAGCCAGGCCAGCCCTCTTCGGCCATCTCAACGGCTTCCTCGACCTCCGCTCGTACCTCGGCAAGTTCCTGCTCGGCTTTCTCGGCACGGTCGCAGGCACGTACGGCGAGGTCGGCCGAAT
>DASQCL010000168.1:0-7516 GCA_035634715.1 Solirubrobacterales bacterium | reverse complement strand
GCCGGAAGAGCGGGACGCTCGATCGCCATCGCGGCGACCGCCGCCGGGCTCACCGTCCGTCTCGCCGGCCGCGATGAGGCGCTACACGCATGTCGCCAGTCGGAAGTGGCCCTGCTCTGTGTCCCCGACGGGGAGATCGCGGCGGCGGCGGCCGGAACGGCGGCCGCCGTGCCGGCGCTTCGGTTCGTCGGCCACGTGAGCGGCGCCACCGCCCTCGGAGCGCTCGCCGCCGCGAACGACGCGGGCGCCGGCGTCTTCTCGCTTCACCCGCTGCAGACGATCCCGGACGCTCAAACCGAGCTCGTCGGCGCCCCGTGCGCGATCGCGGGCTCGACGGCGGATGCTCTGGCGGTCGCCCGGGGACTCGGACACCGCCTGCAGATGCGGCCCTTCGAGGTGCCCGGGGACGCGCGGGACGCCTACCACGCCGCCGCCGCGATGGCCTCCAACCTCCTCGTCGCGCTGGAGGAGTCCGCTGCAGAGCTGATGGATCGGGCTGGCGTCGACGCGCCGGGTCGTGAGCTGCTCGCGCCCCTGGTGCTTCGCAGCGCCGCGAACTGGACGGAGCGCGGAGCGGATGCCCTGACGGGCCCGATTGCCCGCGGCGACACGGCCACGGTGGAGCGCCACCTCGAAGCGCTGCGTGCGACGGCGCCCGAGCTGGTTCCCGTCTACGAGTCGCTCGCGGAGCGGGCAAGGGCGCTCGCAGCCCGGGACGAGGTGTCAACGTGAGGGTGGCTCGGACCAAGGCCGACCTGCGCGAGGTGCTCTCGCCGGCGCGCCGCGAGGGCAGGACCATCGGCCTGGTGCCCACGATGGGCTACCTCCACGACGGCCACCTGTCGCTTCTGCGGGCCGCTCGCGCGCGATGCGACGTCGTGGTGATGAGCCTCTTCGTGAACCCCGCGCAGTTCGGGCCCACCGAGGACCTGGATGCCTATCCGCGAGACGAGGCGCGCGACCTCGAGATCGCGGAAGAATGCGGCGTCGACCTCGTGTACGCCCCCGCGGTGGATGAGGTCTACCCAGAGGGCTTCTCGACGTCGGTCGACGTCGGTGGCGGCCTGACCGACGTGCTCGACGGCGATCCAGGGAGGCGGGGTCCGGCGCACTTCCGCGGCGTCACGACCGTCGTCGCGAAGCTCTTCAACGCAGTCGGCCCGGACGTCGCCTTCTTCGGCCAGAAGGATGCCCAGCAGGCGATTGTCATCCACCGCATGGCCCGTGACCTGGACTTCCCGGTGGAGATCGAGGTCCTCCCCACCGTTCGCGAGCCCGACGGGCTCGCGATGAGCTCGCGCAACGCGTACCTCACGCCCGAGGAGCGCCAGCGAGCCGGCGCGCTGAGCCGCGCGCTCCGCGCCGCGGAGGAGGCGGCCGCTTCCGGTGAGGGCACCGCCGAGGCCGCTCTGGATGCCGCCCGTGCCGAGCTGAAGCGGGCCGGCATCGAGCCCGAGTACCTAGAGGCCCGCGACCCCGAGAGCCTGGTCGCCGTTGACTCCCTGAACGGCAGGCCGGTGCTGATCGCCGTCGCCGCCCGCGTCGGCACCGCACGCTTGATCGACAACACCCTGATCGGAGGTTGAAGAGACCAGTGCAGAGACAGATGCTGAAGTCGAAGATCGATCGGGCCGCGGTGACCGGGTGCGATCCCGACTACGTCGGGAGCAACGGCGCGGCGGCGCTGCTCGTCCGGGAGGGCGACAAGGTCACCGTCGCCTCCTTCGGCGCCTACGACGAAGCGGACCTCGATTCGGGAAACCTGATTCATGAAGGGAGCTACCGATGAGCACTCATCCACAGGAGCAGCAGCCGGCCGACGACGGCCGCGCCCCCGTCACGCTTCCACGCCTCGCCGAGATGAAGGCGAACGGCGAGCCGATCGTGATGGTCACGGCCTACGACTACCCGTCGGCGCTGGTCGCCGAGGAAGCGGGTGTCGACATCGTCCTGGTCGGCGACACCGCGGCGATGGTCGTGCTCGGCTACGACGCGACGACCCCGGTCGGCATGGACGAGATGACCACCATGGCCGCCGCGGTTCGAAGAGGCCTGCGTACGCCGCTTCTGATCGGCGACATGCCGTTCGGCTCCTACGAGCGCTCCAACGAGCACGCGATCGAGAACGCCCAGCGGTTCGTGCGCGAGGCCGGCGTGGACGCTGTCAAGCTCGAGCGGGGCGGTCCATCCGTGGAGCGGGCCCGAGCGATCGCCGGCTCGGGCATCCCGGTCATGGGCCACGTCGGCCTGACCCCCCAGTCCGCAAGTGCCCTCGGGGGCTTCAAGGCTCAGGGCAAGACCGTCGAATCGGCAAAGCAGATCGCCCACGATGTCTATGACCTCCAGGCCGCGGGGTGTTTCGCCATCGTCTTCGAGGCGGTTCCGGCAGCGGTCGCCGATGCGCTCATGCCGCACATCCACGTTCCGGTGATCGGGATCGGCGCGGGGCTCTTCACCGACGGCCAGGTCCTCGTGTTCCACGACCTCCTCGGCATGACCCGCAGCCACGTGCCGAAGTTCGTCAAGCGCTACGCCGAGATCCACGATCAGATGGTGGCCGGCGTTCGCGCGTACTCCGAGGAGGTTCGGTCGCACCAGTTCCCCGACGCGGATCACGTCTACTCGGTGGATCCGGAGGCGGTCGCCGAGCTACGGGAGTATCTGGATCAGGGAAGCCTCGCGACCTCGCCCTGGGACTGGTAGCGCTGCGAAAAGCCCTGCTCACGCCGTAACCCCCGTCGCTGGGAGGGGTAATGCTCGTGTCGATTCGCACGAAGCGGATCCTTCTCAGGAGGTACAGGTAATGGAGATGCTGAAGCGACTGGAGCCCGTGGCGCTGTTGCTGATGTTCATCGGTGCGCTCAACTGGGGCATCGTCGGCATCACAAACGGCGACACGAACGTCCTCTCGTCGATCTTCGGAAGCGGCACGCTGCTGAACGTCGTCTACGTGCTGGTTGGCGTCTCGGCCCTGGTGTTCGTGCCCAGGCTGATGGAGGCCCTCCACATTCGTGGAGCGCATCCGCGGGGCGTCTGACAAAGCCGAAGTGCTGCACCGCCCCGGTGTGGGAGGCCGGGAGCGGAGTGAGGACGCGAGCCGGGCCCGTCTGGGCTCGGCTCGTTTCTCGTCGCGCCCATTCCGGATGGGCGCCGGGACGAGATACTCGCCCGCTGGCCGTCCCGGCTCGCTCGTTTTCGCATGCCTTGTTACGTTGCGCGCGTGGCGGTGCACACCAGCGAGATCCGGCTCTCCACGCGCGGCCATTCGGACGTCGTCGAGATCACCCGCCTCGTGCAGGCGGCGGTCGCCGAGGCCGGGACGACCGATGGGCAGGCAAGCGCCTTCGTTCGCGGCTCGACCGCGGGGATCACGACGATGGAGTTCGAGCCCGGCGGCGTGCACGACCTGCGCGCGCTGCTCGATCGCCTGATCCCGGTGCACGGCGACTACGAGCACAACCGCCTCAACCACGACACGAACTCGCACGCGCACCAGCGCGCCTCGATCGACGGCGCCTCGGAGGTCGTGCCCGTCGAGGGCGGCCGCCTGGCACTCGGGACCTGGCAGCAGTTGGTCCTCATCGACTTCGACGACAGCCCGCGCGAGCGGACGATCGTGATCCAGGTGCTCTCGTGACCGGGGAGGCGGGCGGTCCGCACCCCGTCACCGCCGTCGAGCTCAAGGCGCAGATCGAGGCGGAGCGCACCGGGCGCCCGTTCCTCGCCTACCGGGATGCCGAGGGTGAGCGGCATCTGCTGTCCATCGAGTCCGGCGTGACGGAGCTGTGGGTGGGCCGGAGCCCGTCCTCCGACGTCCGGCTGTCCTGGGACGAAGAGGTCTCGGCGCTGCACGCTCAGCTCGAGGTCGTCGGCAACGAGCTCACGGTGGTCGACGAGGGCCTCTCCCGGAACGGCTCGTTCGTCAACGGCGAGCGAGTCGGCGGGAGGAGCCGCCTGCGGGACGGAGACATGCTCCGGTTTGGACAGACGATGGTCCTGTTCCGGGCGCCGGCGCTGACCGAGGCCGCGTCCACCGTCGTCGCGAGCGACGCCCTCTCGGCCGCAGCTGTCTCGCCGGCCCAGCGTCGCGTGCTGGTTGCGCTCTGCCGGCCGTTCAAGGACGGAGCCGCGTTCGCGACTCCGCCCACGAACCAACAGCTCGCGGAAGAGCTCCATCTGAGCGTGGACGCCGTCAAGACGCACATGCGCGCTCTGTTCGAGAAGTTCGACGTTCAGGAACTGCCGCAGAACCGCAAGCGGGTCGCGGTCGTCGAGCGCGCGCTGCAAACCGGCCTGATCACTCCCCGCGAGCTCTAGGCACGAACCCACACCTGGGGGTGGGCCGAATCACCCCGCGGAGAGAAACGTCCATCCCGTGGGCGTCTGGTAGCGCGGGCCCTCCGACCGGAGACTGCGGTCGTCGGGAATGAGAACCACGAAAGGAGAACCCCGATGACCAACACCAAGACCATCAAGACCAACCGCAGGCTCGGACGGCGGCTGATCCTCGTCCTGGGCCTCGGGGTTGTCGCGGCCTTCATGGCGGCACCCGCCAGCGGTTTCGCGGGCACCACGTTCGGCGCCAAGCTGAACAAGACGATCCAGCCGTCGAACTCGCAGCCGGCCCAGCCGTGCACGATGCCGGCGAAGTCCTGTACCCGGATCGAGATGGACGCGTACAACGACGCCGGCCACGAGCGTGCGCCCAAGGACGGCGTGATCAAGAAGGTCAAGCTCATCGCCGGCGGCCCGGGGCATTTCAAGCTCCAGATCGCCGAGGCGAAGCCGGGCAAGGACAAGGGCCGTGTCGTCCGCAACGGACCGCGGATCGACTACAACGGCCAGTCGAACCCGAACAGCATCACCTACGACGTGGAGTCCTTCCCTGTCCACGTCCCTGTCGATAAGGGCCAGTACCTGGCCATCAGCGCCAAGAAGACCAGCATGCTGCGCTGCAGCTCAGGTGGACCGAACCAGTTCCTGTTCACCCCAGCGCTGTCGCCGGGTGGCCCGTTCCAGACGCTGAGCTACACGGACGGTTGCTGGCTCCTCCTGGAAGCCGTCTACCAGTAGCCCGCACTCACCCACACCCACGCCAAATAGGCGGAACCGCGACGGGGCCCCGGCAACGGGGCCCCGTCGCTCGTTCACGAGCGATTGTCGGATTCCGTCCATATATCGGACGTTTTCCGACAATCGCTGGTTCAGGTGGTCGGTTTGAGCGTGTCTGCCATCTCGGTCGCCAGGTCCAGTGAGATCTTCTTGCCGTCCTTCACCCCGGTCTCAACGGCGGCGCGCGTCCGCCAGAGGAAGCCGGAGTCATCGAAGAAGTAGTTCGAGACGTAGACGGGACCCATATCGGGCAGGCCGTGCCCGGCTGGCTCGTCATGCACGTACGTCAGCAGCGAGGCCTGGTTTCCGTTCACGGTGGTCGACTTGACGCTGACCGCAGTGGCCCCTTCAGCAGTTCGCTGGTCGGCCGTCGTGCTGGCCACCTGTGCCGGGGGAGCCTCGGTGCCCTTGAGGACCTGCACGTTCATGGTCTGATCGGGGCTAAGCAGGACAGTGAGGCTGATGCCCTGGCCGCGGAGGGGCGCCTCCGTCGCGGTCGGCTGCCAGCCCTTCGGAGCGTTGACTGTGAAAGCACTCGCCTTGGTGAACTCCGCAAACCTAATTCCGTCGACCTGCCTCGCTGAACCACCCCCACCGCCCGTCTTGCCCCCTTTCTTGCCGGAGCTCGCCTGCGTCTTGTTGCCGCCTCCGTTCGTGGTGGAACTTGACGGGGAGCCACCCCCTCCCCCGAGCACGACGATCCCGATCGCGACGGCCGCGCCAACGGCCAGCATCGCGCCCAGGGCAATGAGAGGCCGCCTTCTCGCTCCCGCGCGGGACGGCCGTGGCTCCGGGCGCGTGGGCGGGGGCGGTTCGCGGGACGGCTCGGTCTTCGGCGGGGCCGCCGTCGGTGGTTCGCCCGCGACGGTGCTCGCCGGCTCGGTCGGCGGCGGCTCCGATGGCTTGGTGGGCGTCGGCTCGGCCGGCTGGGTCACCGGCGCCGCCTCGCCGGTCGCGACGCTGTGCTCCGGCTGTGACACGGGCGCGCCGGTGGCGGCGCTCAGGGCGGCCCGGCCCAGGTCGCCGGCGGATGGGTACCGGTCGTCGGGTTCCTTGGCCATCGCGCGCTCGACCACGACATCGAGTTCGTCAGTGACCTCGTCCGCCAGCTCGCTGGGTGCCGGCGGCGGCTCGCTCACGTGCGCGTAGAGCTTGGCCACGTCCTCCTCGCGCTCGAATGGCAGATGACCCGTGAGCGTCGTGTACAGGAGGCATCCGAGCGCGTAGACGTCGCACCGGGCGTCGACGGGCTTGCCCTTGATCTGCTCGGGAGAGGCGTAGTCGATGGTCCCCACCCAGCGCCCCGTAGCGGTCGGCCCCCCGGACGCGTCGACCTCACGGGTGAGGCCGAAGTCCGTCAGGTAGGCGTGTTCGGTGCCGCGGCGCGACTCGACGATGACGTTGGCGGGCTTCACGTCCCGGTGCACGAGGCCGCGCGCGTGCGCCTCGTCCAGCGCACCCGCGATCTGGTCGACGATAGCGGCGGCGCGACGCCTATCGAGTCGGCCCTCACGGCGGAGTAGCGACGACAGATCCTCTCCCTCGACGTATCGCATAACGAGATACGGCATGTCCTCGTCGGCGACACCCGCCTCGTAGATAGGGATCGCGTTCGGGTGCTCGATGGCGGCGGCCAAACGCGATTCGCGCTTGAACCGCTCCAGGTAGTCGGGGTCGCTCGCAAGCGCCGGGGCGATCACCTTGATCGCCACCCTGCGGCCGAGCTCGGGCTGCTCGGCGAGGTAGACCACACCCATGCCTCCTCTGCCCAGCACCCCTTCGATCCGGTACCCGGCAAAGATCGTCCCGATCTTGACCACCAGGCATGGATACCAGGTTTCGTGCCTGAGATCGCCCGCTGGGACCCGCTCGGGACCGCTGGAAACTGGCGCTCACTGGCGCATTACCGGCGCGCGAGTGACTGTGTTGCATGGACGTAGCGCACTTCTGTTTCACGCGAAAGCAGAAGCGGCTCTCGGGGCGAAAACGCTCCTATTCCAATCGAGGGAGTGGTTGACCGGACATATCCCGGCGAATCACTCACTCGACGGATCGAGAGGAGGATTGACCACGTATACGGGGGTGAATCCGACTTTCGAAGAGCCGCCGATGGGCGCCGCGGCGTGCGGGCTGCCCCACTTGCGATCGTTCTCTCGTTTCAAGGCACTTTTGCTTTGCGCGAAACGCAGAAGCCGCTGTCGCTTTCACGCGAAAGCAGAAGTTCTACTTAGACGGGAGCCAGGCATGGCCCCGTTACAGACGCCGCTGGTTCCGAGCAATCTTGATGTTCAACGCCTCCCCTAAATGAGGTAATTGGTGAGGTACTTCGCCTGCCTGCACCCAATGTTGAACGGCCGAAGCCTGTTTCGAACCTATCGTGGTGTGGGACCGTCGTACGGATCCG
>DASQCL010000167.1:0-2530 GCA_035634715.1 Solirubrobacterales bacterium | reverse complement strand
GGTGCGGCGGTCAGCGCGGCCAAGATGAATGCCAGCGCGAGCCCCAGGCTCGCCGTTCCCTGTACCCGACGGTTGGTCATCCGGATTCCCTTCCCTTTCAAGCACGCCCCGGCGTTGGCCGCAGACTAACCCGGGAGCGGCCCGAAGTCGAGCGATTTCACGCGGAGTTCGCCGAAGCGGATAATGAGTCCATGAGGACCCTCGGGCTCCGCGTGTGGATCTGGACCGCGGTCGCCGTGGTGGGCGCCGTGCTCGTGGCCACGCCGGCACTCGGCCAGGGGAGTGCCCCGTCGAGCTCGACCGGTGTCGCCTACTCGATCCAGCTCCAGGACCCGATCGACCCGGCGACCCAGAAGTGGGTGAGCAGCGCTCTGGACGACGCGGCGAGCCAGCACGCCCAGCTCGCGATCATCCGGCTCGACACGCCGGGTGGCCTATCGGACTCGATGCGGACGATCATCCAGGACATGTACGCGGCACCGATGCCGGTGGTCGTCTACGTGTCGCCCAACGGCGCCCGGGCGGGCTCGGCCGGGGCCTACATCACGGAGGCGGGCGACGTCGCCGCGATGGCGCCGGTCACCAACATCGGCTCGGCCACGCCGATCGCCATCGGCCCCAACGGCGAGAGCCAGGACTTGTCGCGCAAGATCAAGAACGACGCCGCGGCCGGCATGCGGGCCCTCGCTCAGGACCACGGGCGCAACGCGCAATTGGCCCAGCTCCTCGTGACCCAGGCGAAGAACCTCACGGCGAAGGAGGCGCTCAACGACAACCTGATCGACGTCATCGCGCCGAGCCAGGAGGCGCTGCTCCAGAAGCTCGACGGGTTCCAGGTCCAGGGCCCAAAGAAGCAGGTCCTCCACACCTCGGGCCTGCAGATCCAGAACCACGACATGCCGTTCCAGTACCAGGTGCTCGAGGTCCTGGTCAACCCGAACGTCGCCTACCTCCTGATCCTGGTCGGCATCCTCGGCCTGATCGTCGAGGCGTTCAGCCCGGGCCTCATCGCACCGGGGACCATCGGAATCATCTCGCTGCTCCTGGGGCTCTACGGCTCCTTCCAGCTTCCGGTGAGCCTCGCGGGGGTGCTCCTGCTCGTCGCGGGCATTCTGATGATCATCGGCGAGGCCCACCTGCCAACCCACGGGATCCTCGGCGCCTCGGGGATCGCGGCGATCATCGCCTCCGGGTTCCTTCTCTACCCCACCAACACCAGCGCCGTCGAGATCTCGCCCGTGGTCGTTGTCATTGTCGGCCTGATTCTCGGCGGCGGCCTGGCGCTGGTCGTCCGGAAGGCGGTGCAGGCCCGCCGCAGGCCCAAACGAACCGGCTGGGAGGAGATGGTCGGCTTGATCGGCGAGGTGCGGGAGCCGCTCGACCCCGTGGGCCAGATCTTCGTTCAGGGTGCGCTGTGGCGCGCTGACGTCGCGGGCGCGAACGGCGATGGGCGGGCGCTTGAGCGCGGCGTTAGAGTGCGCGTGGAGTCAGTGGAGGGGTTGACGCTCCACGTCTCACCGGTCGGCGCCGAGGAGCCCTCGGAACTGAGCCGGGTGGGTTCATAGGGAAAGGAGCGCCGACGTGACCGTCGTCATCGCGATAGTCGTCCTGCTCATCATCTTCGTGGCGATCGCTCTCGCCTCCGGAGTCCGAATCCTCCGTGAGTACGAGCGCGGCGTCATCTTCCGCCTCGGCCGCCTGATCGCCCAGAAGGGCCCCGGGCTGATCTTCCTGATCCCGATCGTCGACCGGATGGTCAGGATCGACCTCCGGACCGTGACGCTTACCGTCCCGCCGCAGGAGGTGATCACGAAGGACAACGTCACGGTGCGGGTCACCGCGGTGGCCTACTTCCGGGTCATCGACCCGAACAAGGCGGTCACCGAGGTCGAGAACTTCCTCCTCGCCACATCGCAGATCGGCCAGACGACCCTGCGCTCGGTGCTCGGCAAGGCCGAGCTCGACTCGCTCCTGTCGGAGCGCGAGCGGCTGAACGTCGAGCTCCAGCAGATCATCGACGAGCAGACCGAGCCATGGGGGGTGAAGGTCAGCACGGTCGAGGTCAAGGACGTCGAGCTGCCGGCCGACATGCAGCGGGCGATCGCGCGCCAGGCGGAGGCCGAGCGCGAGCGGCGCGCGAAGATCATCTCCGCGGACGGCGAGTTCCAGGCGGCAGAGAAGCTGGCCCAGGCGGCCAACATCATCAGCCAGAACCCCGCAACGTTGCAGCTCCGCTACCTGCAGACGCTGCTCGACATCGGCGTCAACCAGAACTCCACGATCGTCTTCCCGCTGCCGCTCGACATGGTGAAGCCGTTCCTCGGGCCCTCCGAGGGCGGCGACGCGTCGGGCGAGCGCCGGAGCCCATAGCGACCTGGCCGCGCCTGAAGTCCGCATAGACCAGCTCACCGGGCTGCGGGTCATCCTCGCGCCCGGCCGGGCTGAGCGCCCGGACGCCTTCGCGCCCGCGCGGCCCCAGGCACGCGAGGAATCCGCCGAGTCCTGCCCGTTCTGCGAGGGCCGCGAGGGC
>DASQCL010000166.1:0-13262 GCA_035634715.1 Solirubrobacterales bacterium | reverse complement strand
GGGCGGACCTGGACGCAGATGGCCGACGACAACCAGATGCTCTCCCCGTCCAGCGGCTCGGTCCTCGCGCAGCTCTCTCCGCTGGGATTCGGGCCTGGGATCCAGTCGTGGTACGACGGGTGGATCAGGCCCGATCCCACCAAGCAGGTCGGTGGGATTCCCACCCGCCTCGTCTTCGGGCTGGAGGAGCTGTTCGAGAACCGGGCGCCGGTGCCGCAGAACGGGCATTCCGACTTCAAGGCGATCGGGCCCTACAACGCAAACGGCGGCGCCTGCCTCCTCGTCCTGGCCACGCCCGCATGCTCCGAGGCGCAGGGCGCCGACCCGAGCAAGACGACCACCCATCCCGACCAGCACGCGGGGATCTTCATCCCGGACGGCAAGGGCGGCGTGACACTGGTCGCGGGCAACGACGGGGGCAACTACACGCAGCACGTGCGCGGCCCGGGATCGGACTTCACGGCGCAGGGATTCGGGGAGGGCGCGCAGTCCGGGTTCCACACGTTGCTTCCGTATGGGATCGCGGCCGCGAAGGACGGAGTCGTCTACGCCGGCCTCCAGGAC
The DNA here is from genome assembly GCA_035634715.1 of Solirubrobacterales bacterium. GTDB lineage: Bacteria > Actinomycetota > Thermoleophilia > Solirubrobacterales > 70-9 > AC-56. Next base: position 12,698 of record DASQCL010000166.1, on the reverse strand, counting down.
AACGGCGAGATCAGGATCGCCCCCAACGGCCGCCAGACTGAGGTGTTCGGTGGCGACGGCGTCTTCACGCAGGTCGACCCGAACCACAGCAATATCGCCTACGAGGAGCTGCCCGCGGCCGGCCTCAACGTGACCACGGACGGCGGCAAGGCCTGGCGGAGCATCGACCCGCTGGTCGACAACGCGTCCTTCTACGCGCCGTTCGTGATGGACCCGTCGAACCCGAAGCACCTGCTCACGGGCGGGCGCCAGATCGTCGAGACGACGAGCGGCGCGCAGACCGGCTCCTCGTCCGACACTGACTGGAAGACCGTGTTCGGCCTGGGACACAGCAAGCACGGCGTGGACAACCAGGTCTCCGCGATCGGCGTCCGCGGCAGGAACGTCTACGCGGGGTACTGCGGTGGGTGCGACCCGGTCCGCGACCACCTGAAGTTTTTCTCAGGCCTGGCGACGAACGTCGGCGGCTCCAAGCCGCCGGAGCCGGGGACCTCGAACGGCTGGCACAAGGTGCCTGCGCACGGCCTTCCGCAGCGCTTCATCTCCAACGTCACGATCGACCCGCGCAACCCGAAGGTCGTCTACGTGACGCTGGGCGCCTCCGACCTGCGGCCCTACGCGCCGCCGAACGCCACCGGGGCGAGCGGCGAGTCCGCCGCGGGCGGCCACATCTACGAGTCGACGGACGGCGGGCGGCACTTCCACGACATCTCCGGGAACCTCGAGCACGTCCCCGCCCTCTGGTCCGTCGTCCGCCACGGGCAGCTGATCGTGGCGACCACGATGGGCGTGTTCATCTCCTACGGCACCTCGGGCGGCCACTACGCGCTGCTCGGCCGCAACCTGCCCGCGGCACCTGTGTTCAGCATGCAGCTCGTGCCTGGCCACCCCCGCCAGCTCGTGATCGCCAGCCTCGGACGGGGCGTCTACCGGTACACGTTCCCCGTGGGCCAGTAGGCAAGACGGGCGCTCCCTTGTCACAGTAAGGGGGAGTGGCAGGCTCCGCAGGGGAGATGACGCGCGAGCGGCGCGGCGCCCGATCTCGCAGTCGAGTGGCGGCGAGCACGGCGGTTGCGCTGCTCCTCGCCGGGCTCTGGGCGTTCGGCGCGGTGACCGCGGATGCGAAGGTCAGGCCGCCGAAGCCGGTTCCCGCCTGGTACATGACGGCCGGCAACGTCACCGACCTTGCGCGTCAGGCCAAACACAGCGCGTGCGAGTTCGCGAAGCGCCAGCCCAAGAGCCCGCGGCTCCTGCTCCTCGACTTCGGGGCAGCTCAGAAGTACCGCGACGGCACGTTTGGGGCGTCCCTCAGGGGTGTGCGCCGCTTCCGCAACGGCGGGATCCTGAAGTCGCTGAAGGCGGCCGCGCGGTCGTATCACCGCTGCCATCGCAAAGGGTCGGTGACGATCGCCTACGGCAACACGAACTCGATCCCCGGCTACATGAGCAAGGCCGACGCCCGCGAGGCCGGCCTTCACCAGGCCCTGACGGTGAAGCGCCTCATCCGATTCCAGAAGAAGGAACGGCACTACCGGCACCAGTCGGCGGCGTCGGCGGGCGACATCGAGCCGGGGTTCGGGTTCCCCGGTGTCAGCAAGGCGCTCGTCGAGGGGGCAAACGGCGGTACCCCGTACTACGACTTCGGGAACGCCGGTGGTTGCCCGGGCCAGCCGGGCTCGCAGGGCTGTTACAACGGCTGGGACGTCGGGGACCTAGGCGAGGTCTCGGTGGACGGCCGGTCGCTGGCGCTGCCGGAGATCTACCGCTCCTACGAGGCGACCCAGTGGGCCAGGGTGCAGCGTCAGTGGCCGGGCAATTACGCCTTCGAGGGCGTGACCGGGTCGCCGATCGAGCCGCTGACACCGTCGCAGGGCTGGACCATGCTGAAGCGCCGCGCGGACCACGTCGGCAGAGAGGTGATCACCATCCGCAACGCCGGCTCGCGGGCGTCCGGGGGCGGCACCGAGGCGGCACGGGGCCCGACGCTCGGCGGCCCGATGACCGGCATGATTCCGCCACATCTGGTGCCGGGCCCTGAGCCGTTCTTCTCGACGAGCCTCGTTTATCCGGTCCGGAACGCGTGGGTCGCGTCGGACCACCGCCATTTCATCGCCGTCGAGGCCGGGGCGGACCCCGTGCACCCATCGACCGGCGTGCTGGGGATCTTCCGCCAGAACTACGTGCGGGTCAGCCAGTCCCAGCGGGTCGTCAGGGTGCCCGGCGCCGGTCCGCTGCGACTCAGGCACACCTCGGGGGGCAGCGGCAGGGCGGCGCTGAGGAACCCGGCGGCCGCGGTTCGCTTCAGCGGCGAGAAGGGAGTCAGCGGGACGCTTGACCTGAAGACCGAGACCGGGAGGGTGACGATGGACTCGGGCTCGGGCGGCTCACGATGAGGCCCTCCAGACGGCATCTGCTCGCGATCGCGACGGCCGTCGCCCTGCCCGCGCTGGCCGCCGCGGCCCTGGGCGCGACCGGATCGCTCACCTACAAGGGCTGCATCGCCAACCATGGAAACGACGACTGTCGTGCACCGCTCCATGACTCCTTCGGCAACAACGTGGGCCTCGCGGTCAGCCCCGACGGCACGACGGTGTACGTCGCGGCGGTCGAGGGGACGCTCACCGAGTTGCGTCACGGTGCGCGTGGCGGGCTGGCGTTCGAGGACTGCTTCGCCGACGGGGGGCGGCGCGGTTGCCGGGACATCCCGCACGACTCGCTCGACGCGGCGACCGGAGTGGCGGTCAGCCCCGACGGCCGATCCGTTTACGTCACCTCGGCGCAGCCGACGAACGCCGTGACCCGGTTCAAGCAGGAACCTGACGGGACGCTTGTCTATCGCGGGTGCATCGCCAACGGCGGGGCCCACGCCGGCATCGCGGGCTGCAGGCAGGTGCCGCGGAACTCGCTGGACTCGAACGAGGCGGGCGCGGTTAGCCCCGACGACCACTCCGTCTACGTCGCCTCGTCGGACAGCGATTCGATCACCAGCTTCGAGCGGAAGGCAAACGGGGCCCTGACCTATCGCGGCTGCGTGGCCAATCGGGGCGCTCACGGCTGCGGCAAGCCGAAGCACGATTCACTCGGCGGCGCGGACGCCGTCGCGGTGAGCCCGGACGGGAAGTCGGTCTACGTCGTATCCCTCGACGGCGACTCGATCACGCGCTTCGACCGTCATTCCAATGGCTCCCTCACCTACAAGAACTGTTTCGCTAATGCCCGTGCGCACGGGTGCCGGCAGCTCAAGCACGATTCACTCGGCGGCGCGGACGCCGTCGCGGTGAGCCCGGACGGGAAATCGGTGTACGCGACGGCGCTCGGGGGCGACTCGATCACGGGCTTCAAGCGCTCGCCGATCGGGCGGATCACGCCGCGCGGCTGTTACGCGAACGGGGTCGGGCACGACTGCCGGGCGCCGGAGGTGAATTCGCTCCACGCGGCCGACGGGGTCGCGGTCAGCCCGGATGGCGGTTCCGTGTACGTGACCTCGATGACCGGCCCGACGGTCAACGGCGGGGCCGGCGCGCTCACTCACTTCAAGCGCCGCGCCGACGGATCGCTGGGCTACAAGGGGTGCTTCGCCGATCAGGGGAGGTACGGGTGCCGCGCTCCGCGGCTCGACTCGCTCAGGTCGCCCGAGTCGATCGCGGTCGACCCGGACGGATCCGCCTTGTTCGTCGGCAGCTACGCGCGCGCCGTTTCGTTCTTCCGCCTTGGCGCGGGCGGGTCGTAGCTACGGGGCTCGATAGCGCCGTACGACCAACGCGCCGTCGGAGAGAACGTGCATCGCGTCGTTTGGCTGCGGCTGCGCGCGCTTCGCCTTGCCGGCGCAGACAACGTTGAGATAGAGCGGAATCGAGTGCCCGTTCTGGGCGATGGTGTGACGGATGCGCACGGCGCCGGCCTTCGTGGTGCGGCAGGGACTGCTGTACGCGCTGGCGCCATGGGTGCAGTTGAAGCCGTTTGCCTCCGTGAGGTGGCCGCTCGTGCTGATCGCACCCTTCGCGACGCCGGTCGGCGAGACGGAGTGGGGGCCACGGCTGAGTATCAGGTCGGTCCCGACGAAGCTCGGGTAGGGGAGGGAGGCGATCGTCACCAGGTGCCTGGCGCTCGCCTCGATCACGTCGCCCTTTCGCAGGTTGTTGATGCGCTCCGAGTAGATGACCCGGCGCCCGGCCTTGCCCGAGGGCGCGATCGGGATCGAGTGCGACCGCACGTTGGCGGTCCGGTACCGCTTGGGCGGGGGGACGTGCTTGTGCAGCGTGATCGCGTTGAGGCGCCCCTTGTCCTGGCGGACGGTCCCTTCGGGAGTATCGGCCCCGATGACGATCACCTGGCCGTCGCGCGCGTGCTTGTGGTCCGCCTCCACAACCAGGTTCAGGCGGCAGGTGCTGGGGCGGCAGGGGAGACGGTGCGGATGGCGGATCGTGGTCGGCTTCGGCGTGAAGACGAGAACGCAGTGGTGGTTGCGCTGCGGCCGCTCCTGATGGCAGCGGAGCGAGTGGGTCTCGGCGATCACCTTCGTGCCCTCGCCGCCGCTCGCCTCGCGGCGATTCGCCAGGACGATCCGCGCATCCTCGCGCGGACTGAAGCCGTAGTGGCGGCCGATGCAGCGGGGCGTGCCGAGATCGACGCAGGTCGTCGTGATCTGGACCTCGCCGTTGGTCCGGAGGACGTCGTGCCTGTGGAAGGTCGGAAGCGCCCCGGGGCCGATGGACATCACGACCCGCTTCTTCGCCCACTTGCGACGGGCGATGGGGACGACCCTGCGGATCTCCGAGTTGTCCCCCGTTGTGGCGAACCGGACGCTGCCGCGGGCGGGCTTCGAGGAGGCGGGGTCACCTGCTTTGGGTCCATGACCGGGTCTCGCGCCGGCGGGCGCCGCGGAGAGCAGCACCATGCCGGATGCCGCGCAGGCCACGATCGCCCCTCGCCGAACGCCCGTGCTCCTCACGGGCGCGAGTATATGGGCGGGTTGCGGCGGCTCAGACGCGCGCCGCTGCCGCCTGCCGCTGAGCCACGGCCGCCAACTCGATCCACACCTCCGCGCCGCCCCCGTTCGCGTTTCGAGCGGTCGCGCTGCCGCCGTGGGCGTCCGCAATCGCCTTGACGATCGCGAGCCCGAGGCCGGTGCCGTCGGTGGACCGGGAGGTGTCGGCGCGCCGGAAGCGCTCGAACGCGTGCGGCAGGAATTCGGGTGGGAACCCGGGCCCTTCGTCGCGGACGTGGAGCTGGATCCGCCCGTTTGACTGGCTGGACCAGATGCGGACCGGGCCGTCACCGTGACGGAGGGCGTTCTCGACGAGGTTTCCGAGCGCCTGCTCGATGCGCATCCGGTCCGCTTCGACGGCGGCGTCCGATTCATCGTCGAAGCGGAGCTCGCGTCCATCGCGCCCGGCGCGGTCGCTCAAGCGGTCGCGCATCGTCGCAAAGAGGTCGGTGATCTCGATCGGCTCCATCTTCAACGCCAATCTCCCCTTGTCGGAGCGGGCGATGACCAGCAGGGACTCGGCGAGCTGCGAGAGGCGGTCGGCCTCCTCGATCGCCGAGGCAATCGCGGCGCGCAGCTCCTCGCTGCTGGCGCCGTAGCGAAGTGCGAGCTCGAGCTCCGCCTTGTGGGCGGCGAGCGGGGTGCGCAGTTCGTGACTGGCGTCGTCGACGAATGAGCGCTCGCGCTCCAGCGCGGTCTCGAGCCGGTCGAGCATCTGGTTCAGGGTCTCGCCGAGGCGGTGAAGCTCGTCGTGGGCGACCGGGACCGGCAGGCGCTGGCCCGCGCCGGAAGCAGACACCTCCGAGGCTCGCCGGCGCATGGCCTCGACCGGGCGCAGCGCAGCGCCGACCGTCACGTATGCCGCCAGGGACGCGAGGAGGAGCGCGATCGGGCCCCCGATCAGAAGCAGTCGGAGCAGGCTCGAGAGCGCTTCGTCGCGATCGCCGAGCGAGGCGCCGACGACCGCGATCAGCGTGGGGCCCTCGAACTCGAAGGGGCGGGCGAGGAAGCGCTCGGGCTCGGGGCTCGCGCCGCCCCCGGGGCGCTCTAACGTGATTTCCCCGCGCTTGGCCTCGGCGACCTTGCCGAGCGGGAGCACCGGTCGGCCGGTGGGCTGCGGCCGGTTGTAGGGCGGGTTGAAGAGACGGCCCTTCGCAGTGAGGATCTGGGCGAACTCCTCGGACCGGTTGTCGAGCAGGCTGTAGGCAGCCTCGCCGATGCCCTTGTTGTTGACCCGCATCTCCTTGATGAGCTGCTGGCTTCGCGACTGGAGGTCCTGGTCGATGGTTCGGTTGAGCGAGGACTCGAGGCGCAGGTAGAGGAAGAGGCCGGTTGCCGCGAGAACGATCGCCATCACCGCGGCAAACACCAGCGTGACTCGGAGTTTGATGGGGATGCGCCTCACCCGCCGCCGTCCTCTCTCAGACGGTAGCCGGCTCCGCGCACCGTCTCGAGGCTGGTGGTGCCGAACGGCCGGTCGATCTTGTTGCGCAGGAGGCGGATGTAGGAGTCGACGACGTTGGACCGGTTCTCGTACTCGTAGTCCCACGCGTGCTCGAGCAGCTGGAAGCGCGAGAGCACCTCGCCGGGGCGTCGCATGAAGGTCTCGAGGAGCGAGAACTCCTTCGGCGAGAGCTGGATCTCGGTGTCGCCGCGCCACACCCTGCGCCGCGCGGGGTCGAGCCGGAGGTCGCCGACCTCGAGCTCGGCCGGGCGCTCAACCGGCCCGCGGCGCACCAGGGCGCGGAGGCGCGCCAGGAGCTCCGCGTACGAGAAGGGCTTGGTGAGGTAGTCGTCGGCGCCGCTGTCCAGGCCGGCGACGCGATCGCTGACGGCGTCGCGGGCGGTGAGCATCAGGATCGGCGCCCACACCCCCTTCGAGCGCAGCTCGCGGCAGACCTCGAACCCGTCGGCGCCCGGGAGCATGACGTCGAGGATGAGCGCGTCGTACTCGGTGGCGGCGGCCATCCAGAGGGCCTCCTCGCCATCGCCCGTCACATCGACTGCCATGCCCTCCTTGCGCAGGCCGCGCTGGATCAGGCCGGCCATCTTGACGTGGTCTTCGACGATCAGAACGCGCATCGCAGCTGCACCCGGAGTGGAGCATCGTGCGTGCAGATGAGAGAACGATGAACGAAACGGCCGCGGTTCGCGCAGGGATGGCGTCTTTCAGACCCCTGTCATCTACGCCGCGTAGGACCTGGCGCGAACGCACAACCAACAGGAGGTCATCCCATGAGACTCAGGAGCAAACGGATAGCCCTCGCGCTGGGCGTGGCCGGCGTCATCGCCGTCGGCGGCCAGGCGGCCGCGTGGGGGCAGAGCAATCCGGCGCCGGTCAAGCGCCACTACCACCCGCACATCAACCCTGCGGACTTCGGCCGCAAGATCGACAACCGGTACCTGCCCTTCAAGCCGGGGACCCGGACGATCGCGAAGGGCGTCGCCGAGAACGGCAAGACGCCCCAGCGCGACGCTCAGGTTGTCACCGATCGGAAGCGGAAGGTCAACGGGGTGAAGTGCGTCGTCGTCCGCGACACGATCTCGTCTCGCGGGAAGCCGGTCGAGCGAACCTTCGATTGGTACACGCAGGACAAGCACGGAAACGTCTGGTACTTCGGCGAGAACTCCAAGGACTACCGTCACGGGCACTGGGTCAAGAGCGACGGCTCGTGGGAGGGCGGCGTCAACGGCGCGCAGCCCGGGGTGATGATGATGGCCCACCCGAAGCAGGGCGACGCCTACCGTCAGGAGTATTACCGGGGCCACGCCGAGGATCAGGCGAAGGTGCTCGGCGACACCGGCCAGGTGAAGGTGCCGGCCGGCACGTACGGGCATACGATCGGCACCCGGGAGATCTCACGACTCGAGCCCGGCGTCGTCGAGAAGAAGTGGTACGCGCCAGGCATCGGCGAGATCAAGAGCCAGGACGTCAAGGGCAGCAAGGAGGGCTTCCGGCTGGTGAAGGTGACTCACTGAGCCCCCAGCGCACCGGATCAACGATGGATGGATTTCGGCGATATAGGCGCCGGAATCCATCCATTGCCCGCCCCCGCCGGCCCAGGTCCCGATGAAGGGGACGTTCTGATGCAACTCCCCACTAGTTTTGGAGGCCATGGCGGTGACGACGGGCTACCTCGAGCTGGGCGGTGAAAGTCACCGCCACGGCGACGGAACCGTCCACGCACACCCGCACGGCGGGCCACATTCGCACGATGAAGCCGGGCATGGCCACGCGCACGGCCTGGTCGACCCAAGCATCAAGCGCTCCCGGGCCGGCCTGCGCGCCGTGGGCCTCTCGCTCGGGGTGCTTGCTGCGACCGCCACGGCCCAAGTGGTCATCTACGTCGCGACCGGAAGCGTTGCCCTTCTCGCCGACCTGATCCACAACTTCGGCGACGCCCTGACTGCGGTTCCGCTCGGAACCGCATTCCTCTTGCGCTCCGGGAGGGCCGAGCGGTACGCCGGCCTTGCGGTCGTGTTCGCGATCTTCGTCAGCGCCTGCGTCGCGGGGGTCTTCGCGATCGAGAAGATCATCAGCCCGGAGGCGCCAACGCATCTGCTCGCGCTCGGGGTCGCGGGCGCAATCGGCTGCCTCGGTAACGAGCTCGCGGCGCAGATCCGCTTACGAGCGGGGCGCCGCTTGGACAGCCCGGCGCTGCTTGCCGATGGCTACCACGCTCGCACCGATGGTTTCGTCAGCTTGGGCGTAATGCTCAGCGCGGCACTGGTCGCGCTCGGGATTCCGCTCGCCGACCCGGTGATTGCCATCGTCATCACAGGGGTGATCCTTCGGATCACCTGGCAGTCGTGGGAGACGGTGCGTCAGGGCCACCATCACGACTGATTGCGACGCTCGCATCGCTTGCGGGTGATCTATGCACGCCCGACTGCCAGCAGCACCCGATTCGCGAACTTGAGCGTGCCGTCGTCGGAGGTGTCTCCTCAACCGCCCCGAGGATCGCGTCCCAGACCTTCTCCGGGTCATCCGGCGCGTTCTTCGCGATCAGCGCGATCAGCGGCGGGACCGTGTCCTTGACCAGCACGACGAACTCGTTTGCCGCTATCGGGGCGGCCGGATTTGAACCGGCGACCCCCTGCTCCCAAAGCAGGTGCGCTACCAGGCTGCGCCACGCCCCGATGCGCCGAGTTTAGCCCTGGCTTCGGCCCGGCTGCCCTGCTGCGACGTTTGCCGCACCGCCTCTCGGGCACCCGCCAGGAACGAATGGGAGGAAGGAGGCTGGATGCCTGAGCTCATCGTCGGACCCATGCTGCGTTACCTCGGAGAGCGGGAGGCGACGGTCTGGGTCGAGACCGATGGACCGTGTGAGGTGGAGATCCTCGACCACTCTGCGCGCACGTTCGAGGTCTACGGCCACCATTACGCGATCGTCGCCATGGAGGACCTCGAGCCGGGGACGACCTACGAGTACGAGGTCGCACTGGACGGGGACGTGAGATGGCCGGAGTCCGAGGGCGACCTTCCACCCAGCCGTATCCGCACTTTCGATCCCGACGGGCCCTTCGACATCTCGTTCGGCTCATGCCGTGTTGCTGTCCCCCATGAGAAGCCGTACACGCTCACGAAGACCGAGCACCCGGAGGGCAAGGAGGTCGACGCGCTCCGCGTGCTCGCGAGTGAGATGGTCCGCAACCCGGAGGGCCGGTGGCCTCATCTGCTCCTGATGCTGGGCGACCAGGTCTACGCGGACGAGGGCGCGCCCAAGACCCGTGGGTTCATCCGCTCGCGGCGGGACACCTCGCAGCCCCCCGGCGAGGAGATCGCCGACTTCGAGGAGTACACGCGCCTCTACCAGGAGTCCTGGCGCGACCCGGTGGTGAGGTGGCTCTTCTCAACCGTGTCGACGTCGATGGCCATCGACGACCACGACGTCCGCGACGACTGGAACATCTCGCGCTCCTGGCTCGATGAGATGCGGGCCAAGCCCTGGTGGCCCGAGCGGATCGTCGGCGCATACATGTCGTACTGGCTCTACCAGCACCTGGGGAACCTCTCGCCGCGCGAGCTCGCCGAGAACTCCGTCTACCGGCGGGTGTGCGAGGCGGAGGGAGACGCCGGCGAGATCGTCCGGGGGTACGCCGAGGAGGCCGACGAGCATCGCGACGGCTCCCGGTGGAGCTTTCACCGCGACCTCGGGCGCAACCGCGTGATCGTGATGGACTCGCGGGTGGGCCGGGTGCTGGAGGAGGGCCGGCGTTCGATCTTCGACGAGCCCGAGTGGGAATGGATCCAGGACCAGGCCCAGGGCGACTTCGACAACCTCATCATCGCCACATCGGACCCGTATCTCCTGTCGCATGGCATGCACTACGCCGAGGCGTGGGGCGAGCGCGTGTGCGACGGGGCGTGGGGCCCCCTGGCGGCGAGGTGGATGGAGAAACTTCGGCGGTCCGTGGACCTCGACCACTGGGCCTCGTTCCACGTGTCGTTCGATCGGGTGGCGCGCCTGCTCCGCCAGGTGGGATCCGGTGAGTTCGGGACCGCGCCGGGATCGATCGTCCTCGTCTCGGGTGACGTCCACCACGCTTACCTCTGCGAGGTCGGCTTCCCGCGCGGCTCGGGCGTCGAGAGCCACGTCTACCAGGCCGTCTGCTCGCCGTTCCGCAATCCGCTCGACGCCGGTGAGCGGCGGGAGGTGAAGATGGCCTGGTCGCGCCCCGTCTGGGCGCTGACCCGGGCGCTGGCTCGCGCCGCCGGCGCCGGCGACCCCGAGATCCAGTGGCGCTTCCTCGACGGCCCGTACTTCGACAACCAGGTCGCGAGCATGACCCTGGACGGGAGGGCATCGCGGTTGAAGCTCGAGAAGACGAAGCGCGGAGACCCCGAGCAGACCCGCCTCGAGACCACGTTCGAGCGGGACCTCTCATCCAGGCAAGCGGCCCACCGGTCGGACCCCGTGGCGGCGCTACGCTCCGCCGACGGGCCCCCGTAGCTCAGTGGACAGAGCGTCGGACTTCTAATCCGAGGGTCGCAGGTTCGAATCCTGCCGGGGGCGTCCAGCCCCCGTCAGCGATCTCACCTGCGACACCGCTCGGCCTCCGGCCTCGCTGAGGTTCGAATCCTGCCGGGGGCGTCCAACCGCCTAAGGGCGGATCGCAGGCTCGAGTCGCGCGGACGCGGGGTACCCGCTGCGACCGAGCCTGCGACGCCGCCTGCCATCCCCGGCTCGGTGGTGTCCGAGCCCTTCCGCGATGCGGAAGCTGTGCGCGGCGCAAAGATCGGCCGGCGGAACGTTGTGCCAACGCGCCGCAACCGCCTGGTGACCGCCGGGCCGGCGAAGAACCAGACCATCGCCGCCCACATGCAGGCGCCGAAGATCGCGCCCGCCTCAGTCACCGTTCCTCATCCCAGAGGCCTTCTTCAGTTTGTAGATCAAGTTACTCAAGATAGCCGAAGACTAGCGGATCGCGCGGGGGATGGAATCGCAAGAAATGTGAGGCATCAAGGCCGGGGCACCGCGGCCGAGCCGCTCCGCGCGAGCTGGTCGCGGGCGAGCTGGAGCCGAGCGAGCTGGTCGTCCGACGAGATCGCCACGGCGCAGCAGTAGTGCGCCAACCTACTCTCGAAGATCGACCCCTCGAGGGCGAGCTGGAGCCGCGCGAGCTGGTCGCGGGCCTCCCGGTCGACCAGCTTCGACAAGTAGCCCGCCCGTAGGTACATTGGAGAGCGCGCGGTGAGCGTAGCTCAGTTGGTAGAGCTCCTGGTTGTGGTCCAGGCGGTCGCCGGTTCAAATCCGGTCGCTCACCCCTAATAGCCGCGCCCGAACCGGCGCCTCGCGGGACGGTCCCCTCCCGCGCTAGCTACTACCAGGGCTACTACGTCACTTCTGCTTGCACGCGAAAGCAAGAGTGCGACCCCCTGTTGGGAGGCCCCGACACGCGCTCTCTCTAGCCGGACCCGAACGGCCGAGGTGAGCTACTCCCGGGAGCATCCGCGGGGGTACGTTGACGCGGGTTCGTACCTGGAGTCTCGCGGAATGACAACATCGACCGCCGAGGCCGGAAAGGAACCGAAATGGACGAGACGACTCGCCCGACTTCAAGAACAGGAGAAGTCCAGATGAGCTGGGACCCCTACGAGAACCTTCCCCCAGCGGCCTCCTTCTAACTCACCAGCAGTGACCTGCGGGAGGGCGAGAAGCTGGCGATGCCGCAGGTCAGTGGCATCGTTGCCCCCAAGGTCGTCGTCCAAACAAATTACCGGCACGCAGATCCATGCAATTGCGACCAGCCCATCGCCCCGGTTCGGAAATCGGTCCCCGAAACGTGGTAATCGCGCGGCCCCCACGCAGGGCAGATGAGGTAACCGCGTTTCGTATGGGTCCCGGCGGGCGAAAGGTGCGTCGTAATGGGCGCCAGCACACTGAGAGTGCGGGCGATCTGAGGAGGTAGTTTGCCGGTCGTATTTAGCCCTCTGCTGAGCCAGCGCTTCGGACGCCTTTGGCTTGCCACTCTGCTCGCAGCGCTCGGCGCGGCTTTTGCCGTTGTCTGCCCGAGCGCCTCCGCCGAGCTTGCGACTGTCACAACCCCCTCCACAGCCGCCACCGGAGTCACGTCGACCACCCCGTCGGAAACTTCGGACACCGCGGCCGGGGCCACGCCGCCAGTGACCGCGCCGGTCGACACGCCACCGGTCGACACGCCACCGGTGAACACGCCACCGGTCGACACGCCACCGGTGAACACGCCA
>DASQCL010000165.1:0-2414 GCA_035634715.1 Solirubrobacterales bacterium | reverse complement strand
AGGGCCCGCGGGCGCCCGTCCGGCCTGTATGCGGTCGGGTCGCGCGGAGTGCGAGGCAGCCCGAAGGCATCCTCGGCGAAGTCGCGCATCGCCAGGTTGACCTGCACGGGCTTCCGCGCCTGCGGGAAGTGGCCGGCGCGCTCGACGATCTCGAGCTCGCCGCCGGAGAGCCGCGCCAGCGCCTTGCCGTCGCGCGGCGGGGTGATCTTGTCGCGGGTTCCCTGGACGACGAGCACCGGGCAGTCGAGGCCGCGCGCCAGCTTCCGCAGGGTGCGCCGGCCGGTGTGGATGTCGCCCCCTCCGGTCGCGATGAGGGTGTCGCCGTCGGTATCCAGGGCCCACTCGACCCCGTCCTCGACGCCCTTGGTCGAGTGCGGCTCCGAGAAGCAGCGTGAGATGAACCACTCGGCGAACTCGGGGTAGTCCTCGTGCCAGTGGTTTGCGTTCATGCGCGCCCACCAGCGATAGATGGGTAGGCGTTGCTGGAAGCCGGAGCCGAGCCACGAGCTCAACATCACCGACCAGTGGGAGGGGGTGTAGGGGAACAGCGGGCCGATGAACACGGCGCCGGCCACTCGCTCGGGCGCCTGGCGCCCGAGCTCGAGGAGGTATTGGGCGCCGCGCGAGAGGCTCGCCATCACGGCGCGGTCGGTCCCGGTCTCGTCCATCACCGCCAGGCAGTCACGGGCGAACTCCGCGGCTCCGTAGCGCTTCGGATTGCGGCAGCGATCCGATCGGCCGTTGCCGAGGCCGTCCATCGTCAGCACGCGGAAGTGACGCGCGAAGTAGGCGATCTGCATCTTCCAGTGGCGCGAATGGACGAGCGACCAGGTCGGGATCAGGAACAGCGTCTCCTCGCCCTCGCCGTAGATCTCGTAGAAGAGCTGCTGACCGTCACGCTCGACGAAGCCCTCCGTGTGCGGGTAGATGGCACGGCTCTGCTCGCCGTCGCGGCCGATGGAGGGCGCCGCGGTCTCCGGAGCCGACGGAGCTTCCGTGATCGTGGTCATCTCACTTCCTTGCTCAGGGAGCCGAGCCAACCGTCGATCGCCGAGAGCAACTCCTCGTGACCGCGGTCGATGCCGAGCAGGCGCTCGTTCAGCATCCCCTTCTGGAACTGCATCACCAGCGCCGCCAGGGCCTCCGCCGAGAAACGCGACTCGTCGAGGCCGTACTCATCGATCGCCTCGGTGAGCGCGTCGCGGAGCAGCGAACGCCACTGGTCGTTCACGGCGCGCAGGCGCTCGCGAAGCTCGGGCCGATCCCAGGCGAGTGCCTCCATCTCGGCCCACACCTTGGGGTACCCCGAGTCGAGGTCCTCGTCGATGAAGCCCATCGCCGTGCGCCACTTCTCGGCGAAGCGCGTGTCCGTCTCGTACATGGCTCGCTGACGGTCGAGTACACGGTCGGTGAACCGCTCGAACGTCTGGAGTAGCAGTTCGTCGACCGAGCCGAAGTAGTAGTGGACCAGGCCGTGGTTCTGGCCGGCCTCGCGCGCGAGCTGTCTGGTGGAGATGCCCGCGGCCCCCTCCCGGATCAAGAGGCGCTCTGCCGCGTCGAGGAAGGCCTCCACGTTGGCCTCCCTGACCGAGGGCTCCCCGTTCGTGGCGCCCGCGGCCGTGCGTGTAGCTGTCTTAGTCATCTGACTTAGTCGACTATCTAACCACAGCCGGGAGACGCTGTCAACCCCGGCCGCGCCGGGCCGTGCTCGACGGCTAAGCTCGCCGCATGCCCGAGGTCGAGACGCCCCACGGACCCGCCCGCGTCCACCTCCGTCCGGTGAAGAAGCCTGTCGCCGGGCTGGTGCTCGGGCACGGTGCGGCGGGTGGCGTTGGGACGACCGACCTCGCCGCCACCACCGAGGTGGCCAACCAGGCCGGGGTCTCCGTCGCGCTCGTCGAGCAACCCTACGTGGTCGCGGGCCGCCGCTCGCCCGCGCCGGCCAAGCAGCTCGACACGGCATGGCAGGCGGTGGTTGAGCACCTCCGGGGCGATGACCTGCAGGGACTGCCGCTCATCGTCGGGGGTCGCTCGGCCGGTGGGCGCGTGGCGTGCCGCACGGCCGCCGTCGTCGGCGCCGTCGCGGTGCTCTGCCTGGCCTTCCCGGTTCACCCGCCCGGCAAAGGCGACGACCCGTCGAAGAGCCGCATATCGGAGCTCGATGCGGTGGAGGTGCCGGTGCTCGTCGTCCAGGGTGACAGCGACCCCTTCGGGATGCCGTCCGGCGCGCCGGGCCGCACCGTGATCGAGGTGCCCGGCAACCACTCCCTGAGGGACGGAGACGCGGTCTCCGCCGCCATCTCCGACTGGCTCCCGGGCGTCCTCTCCAGCCTCTGAAGCCCACCAGCCGAGCAGCACCAGCCAGAGGCCGAAGGCCACCTGGCCTGCGCGCTGGAACAGGCCCTTCACCGAGT
>DASQCL010000164.1:0-7408 GCA_035634715.1 Solirubrobacterales bacterium | reverse complement strand
GCGAGTGCGTCGATGAGGAGCACTGGATCTCTGAGGAGAGCTTCAGGAAGCTTCTGGCCGTCTACCAGGTGCTGCCGGGGCCTGAGGCGCACGAGCTCTGTGTGTACTTCGGCCGCCTGCGCGGCGGCAAGCTCGGTGGGTTCCTCGCCGGCCTCGGGTTCATGCTGCCCGGCTTCGTTCTCATGCTCGCCCTCTCAATCGTCTACGTCAAGGCGAGCCTGGCGGGCAACCTGGACACGGTCTTCTACGGGGCGACCGCCGCCGTCGCCGGACTGGTGGCGCGGGCGCTGCTCAGGTTCGCCGAGACGTTCATCACCGGCGTCCCGCTCGCGATCCTCGCCGTGGCGGCCTTCGCCCTGACGCTCTCCCTGGGAGCCAGCTTTGTGCTCGTTCTGCTCGGTGCCGGTCTCGCGTACGAGCTGTGGGTCAACGGCGACCGCTGGCTCCGGCGCGCCAACTCCCTCTCCCCCGCGTTCGCCGGCGTCGTCGTTGTTGTCGGAGCGATCACCGTGTCGCTGACCGGGCAGATCTTCCTCGAGGGGCTCAAGGCCGGACTGCTCACGTTCGGCGGCGCGTACACGGTGATCCCCTTCCTGCGCGAGAGCGCGGTCAGCGGCCACCATTGGCTCACCGGCTCGCAGTTCGTTGACGGCCTGGCTCTCTCCGGGGTCCTCCCCGCCCCGCTGATCATCTTCTCGACCTTCGTCGGCTACCTGGCCGGCGGCCTCGGTGGAGCGTTCGCGATGACCGTGGGCATATTCCTGCCGGCCTTCGTCTTCCCGATCTTCCTGCACCGCCACCTGGTTGCCCTGGCCGAGAACGAGCGGCTGCGCCCCTTCCTTCTGGGGGTTGCGGCGGCAGTCGTGGGGTTGATAGCGGCCGTCACCGTGCAGATCGTCAAGACGAGCGTCGTCGACGTCTACACGGCGCTGATCGCGATCGCGGCGTTCGCGATCCTGGTCCGCTTCCACAGCAAGCTAACGGTGCTCTACGTCGTCCTCGGCGGCGGCGCGATCGGCGCCGTCCTCCAGGCGACCGTGGTCTAGGTGTAGGTTCTGACGCCGTGCCCGGCAAGCTCTCCGATCGGCTCTGGGGCCCGCTCTTCGCGCGCGGCTACGACCGGATGTCCAAGGGGGCCGAGGACGCCGGCCTGCGGGAGAAGCGCCGCGAGCTCCTCGCCCGGGCGCGCGGACGCACACTGGAGCTGGGCTCCGGCACCGGAGCGAACCTGGGCCTCTATCCCGGCCGAGTGACAGAGCTCGTGCTGACGGAGCCCGATCCTCACATGCGCGCGCGGCTCGAGGGCAAGGTCGCGTCGGAGTGCCCGAACGCGGAGATCGTCGCGGCGGGAGCCGAACGCCTCCCGTTTCCGGATTCGAGCTTTGACACCGTGGTTGCCACGCTCGTCCTCTGCACGATCCCCGCACCGCGTAAGGCGCTCAAGGAGATCTCACGGGTGTTGAAGCCGGACGGGCGGCTCCTCTTCCTCGAGCACGTGCGCTCCGAGGACGCCGGTGCGGCCCGCTGGCAGGACCGCCTCGAGCGGCCATGGGGATGGTTTGGGCGCGGCTGCCATCCAAACCGCGACACCGTGGCGATGATCACCGAGTCGGATCTCGAGATCGGGGACCTCGAGCACGACCAGCTGCCCAAAGCACCGCCGATCGTGCGACCGCTCGTGGTCGGCGAAGCCCGCCCGACCTGACGACCGGGCCGGGAAGGTTTTGTAGCGCCGGGGACGCGGCGCGTACCTCAGGCGACAAAACATTGTCGGCGCGGCCTACCGTCGCGCGAGGGAGCCAACGGTCTGAGGCTCACGCGCGTCCAGGCGAGTCGCGAGCGCCAGGAAGAGCTGGGCGGTCGTGAGCGCGTCGCCGTCCGCGTGATGCGGGCGGTGGACCGGCAGCCCGAGCTCACGCGCTGCATCGGAGAGCGGCACGATTGCCTCGTCGTCCACGGCGCTCTGGCCCTGCGCGCGCCGAAAGAGCGCGACGGTGTCGACCACGGGCCGGCGGAGGCGGGCCCCCGCCTCTTCCAGGGCCTTGCTGAGAAATCCGCGTTCCACCCAGGCCGCGTGAGCCACCAGCACCCGGCCGGTGAGCGCCTCGAGGACGCTGTCGAGGACGGCGCGGAGCTCCGGTGCCTCCGCGAGGTCCTGTGGCCGGAGCCCGTGGATACGGATCGTTTCCGCTTCCGGCATCCGGCGCGGTCTGATCATGAGCGTCGACGCCGCCCCCACCTTGATTCGCCCGGCATCGATCGGCACAGCGGCGAAGGAGATGATCTCGTCCTCCTTCGGGTCGAGCCCGGTGGTCTCGAGATC
Source organism: Solirubrobacterales bacterium (assembly GCA_035634715.1). Taxonomy (GTDB): domain Bacteria; phylum Actinomycetota; class Thermoleophilia; order Solirubrobacterales; family 70-9; genus AC-56. The sequence goes on along the minus strand of DASQCL010000164.1, from coordinate 5,085 downwards.
CACGACCGCATAGGCGGCTTCGCGCCACGGCGTCTCAGCCGGCGCGATTGCCGCCTCGTCGTAGGCGCGTGCAGCAGGTGACTTCGGCGGCCGCCGAAGCCTCATGGCGGCAGGCTCAGCTCGCCCCGGAGCGAGCGCTGGACCGCGCTGACGGCGCGAAACGCGTCTCGCGTATGGCGGCGGTTCGCCGGATCCATGGTCTTGACGTCGATGTAGTCGTCCGGATCCTCTCCGCGCGACAACTGCCCCACCTGGTGCTCGAGCCGCAGCTCCCAGAAGAGGTCGTGTGCCTCGGTCAGCGCCAGGGCGTTCTTAGCCGGGATCACCCCGGCAGTCGCCGCCGCATCGAGGCGGACCTTGGTGGACAGGGTGTGCACGTGCGCCCTGAGGCTCACGTAGCGGGCGATGGCCTCGATCGGGATCAACCCATGCTGCTTGATGTTGAGGCGGCCCTGATGCTCACCCGAGTGCTCGACCACGAACTCCCGCGGAGGGTCTCGAAGCCGCTGAAAGCCCGTCGGGGGCCTGCGTGACAACGCCAGGCGCAACATCAGCCGCAGAACGGTGCGGTGATGCCAGATCTGCCGTAGCTCCTCGAGCGGGTTCCGGACCTCGCCGATCCCGTAGACCAGGCGTCCGTCGAACATCAGCGATAGGAAGACGAGCGCCCGGCCCTGTTCCGGATCGTTGACGGCGTCGCGAATCGAGAGCCGCCAGGAGCCGGCCGAGCTGTTGAACAGGGCCTGACCGGGATTCGCGCCGTGGGAGTCGGCGGAGAAGCCGCACGCGGCCATCTCGGCCACGACGCGGCGTCCCAGCGCGAGGAAGTACGGCGGCGGCGACTCGGCGTCCTCCGCCTCACCCTCCCAGACCAGGCCCGAGTCCAGGTCGGACGACAGCACCGCCTCGCGCCGTCCGAGGCTCCCGAGCGCTAGCCACATGAGCGGGCGCGGCGGGGGCCCGAGCTCCCCGACCTGCAGCTGGATCAATCGCCGCGTCAGCGCATCGACGACGACGGCGATGACCGATGCGATCTCGGCCGGCGAGATCCGCGCGTGATGGAGGCCGATGATCGCCGGTCGCAGCTGCGCCGCGGCTCGTCGCAGCTCCTCGGGGCTGGCGGCCTCCTCGATCGCGCGACGGAGGACGAACGCCGACCTGCTTTCGGTGACGAGCAGATCGCGGTCACTGAGGATGCCGACGACCTCGCCGTGGGGCCAGACGACGGGGATGTGCCGGATGTTCCGGTCCAGCATCTCGAGCATCACGTCGGCGCCGTAGCGCTCCGGTGTCACGGTGAAGGCCGGGGAGCTCATCACCTCGGTCACCGGCGCATCGGGCGCCACCCCTCCCGCCACGACCCGCGCCCGCAGGTCGCTATCGGTGACGATGCCGAGCTCCTGGTCGGAGACGCGGACGAGCGCGGCGCTGTCGCCGGCGGCGTCCATGCGCTGCGCGGTCTCGCGAACCGTCCAATCGGGGTCGCCGATGATCGGACTGCCGTTCACGAGCTGCGCCACGGGCTGATGAACGGGGTCGAGGGCCACTCCGGTGGACACCCCCGGCGCCGAGCGCCCGTGCATGGTCTCGGCCAGGTAACGCAACCCCGCCGGCCTCGCCAACGCTGTCATCACCCTGTCGGCCGGCAGCCGATAGAGCAGCGTGTCCTCGGCTGCCCGCGCCTCGATGCCGATGGGTAGCCCGGCGAGCGTCCAGCGATGCCCGAACAGCTCCCCCTCCCCCAGCACATCCAGGACTCGCTCTGAGTCGGTGAGCTCGATCTGCCCTCGGCGAACCACCCACACGTGCTGCAGCGGCCCCTCTCCCTGGCGAAAGACCGTCTCGCCGGCTCCGAAGAACTCGACCTCCACGGAGGTCGAGAGGTCCTCCAGCCCGTCCTCCGGCAGGGCGTCGAACGGCTCGTGACGCGACAGGAACTCGACTATGTCGTGCATGGCCGGCTCACGTCCCCCCGGTCCTCACATCGTCAGTTCTGCGACGGATCCGCGGGCATCCGCGCGATCAGCGCGTACTGCCCGCCCTTCCGCGCCAGCACGTCGCTCCAGAGCGTGGCGGGGTCGTCGGGGAAGAGCTCCTTCGGCAGGGGCGCCTCGACGATCCAGGAGTCGATCTCCATCTCGGCCTCGAGCTGTCCAGGCCCCCATCCCGAATAGCCGGCGTAGACGCGCCCGCGCCTGACCGCCGCCGCGAGCTCGTCGAGGTCGACGTCCGCCGAGGCAAGGCCCACGTCCGCGACGACGATCCAGGCCGCCGCCTCCAGATCGGAGAACTCGGCCAGCAGCACGATCGCCTCGGGCTGCACGGGCCCGCCGACGTACACGGGCTCGCCGCCTGCGATCTCGGCAAGCTGCGGGACCAACGCCTCCACCGCGGTCTCGGAGGGGCGGTCGAGAACGATTCCCATCGCGCCCTCGTCGCTGTGCTCGGTGATGAAGACGACGGTCCGCGCGAAGTTCGGGTCCACCAGCGCGGGTGAGGCGACGAGAAGCTGACCGCGAAGGGATTCCTCCATCGGTTCCATTCTCGCGCAGCCGCGTAGCTAAGCTCGATTCATGGCTTTCGACGTCACCGAGCAGGACTTCATGGAGCGCGTTGTCGAGCGCTCCCGCGAGGTACCCGTGGTGGTCGATTTCTGGGCCGAGTGGTGCGGCCCGTGCCGGACTCTCGGGCCCGCACTCGAGGCGGCGGTGGCCAAGCGACAGGGCGACGTCGAGCTTGCCAAGGTGGACACCGACGCGAACCAGTCCCTCGCGGCAAGCTTCGAGATCCAGGGGATTCCCGCGGTCAAGGCGTTCAAGGACGGTCAGGTGGTCGCCGAGTTCACGGGCGCCATCCCGCCCGCCCAGATCGAGAAGTTCCTCGACCAGATCGTCCCTTCCCCCGCCGACAAGCTCGCCGAGTCGGGCGACGAGGCCTCGCTGCAGGAAGCGCTCGAGCTCGACCCCCGGAACGCGACGGCCGGCCGCAAGCTGGGTCGGCTGCTCCTCCAGCGCGGCGAGACCGATGAGGCGCTCGAGCTGCTGGACCGTTTCCCGGGCGACTTCGAGGCCGAGGGGCTGGCTGCGAGAGCGCGGCTCCTCGCGGACCTCGGCGAGGACCGGACCGACGGAGCGGGCACCCTCGCGCAAGCGTTCACCGCGTGGGACGAGGGCGATCTGGAGGGCGCACTCGAGGGCCTGCAGACCGTGGTCGGCGAGGCCAACGACCCCGAGCGCCGCGACCTCCTGAGGCGGGTCATGGTCGCGATCTTCACCGAGCTCGGCGCCGACCACCCCCTGGCTCGCGAGCACCGCCGCCGCCTGGCCGCCGCGCTCACTTAGCTTCCTTTAAGGAGTCGTTGCCCGCGCGGCGTACCGTTTAGGCGGATGCAGGGCGATCCGTCATCGCTACCGGGGGTATTTGCCGCGCTCGGCGCGGGAATCGTGTCCTTTCTGTCGCCGTGCGTGCTTCCCCTTGTGCCGGGATACCTGTCGGCGGTGACCGGGGTCTCGGTAGCGGAGCTCGACGACGTGAGCTGGCGCAAGGTCCTGGCTCCCAGCCTGATCTTCGTCGGGAGCTTCTCGGCCCTCTTCATCCTCCTCGGTCTCACGGCGACCGGCCTTGGACAGACGCTGAACCAGCACCAGGCGCTGCTGGAGACGATCGCGGGCATCATGATCATCGTGCTCGGCGTCTACTTCGTCGCGAGCCTCTTCATCGTCCGGCTGAACAAGGAGTGGCACGTGGAGGCGCTCATGGCCAGGGCCGGAAAGGGCGGCCCCGTGGTAGCCGGCGCCGCGTTCGCGATCGCCTGGACACCGTGCATCGGCCCGACCCTCGGCGCGATCCTGACCGCCGCATCGGTCTCGGGCACGGCAGCGCACGGGGCGCTGTTGCTCGCCTTCTACTCTGCCGGCCTGGGAATCCCGTTCCTGGTCACCGCGCTCGCCTTCTCACGCGCGACCACCGCGTTTGCGGTCGTCAAGCGCCACTACGCGCTGATCATGGGGATCGGCGGCGGGATCCTGATCGCGATGGGAATCCTCATCCTCACGGGGGGCTTCACGGACCTGAACATCCAGGCCCAGAAGTGGACCAGCGACCTGGGGATCAACCCCTAGGTCGCGATCTCAGTTGGGGCTCGGCTCCGGGAGCCCGACCTCGACCGGCGTTCCAACCGCCTCGACCTCCTCGAGCTCGCCGCCCTCGGAGTCGCGCGAGCAGACGATCCGGAAGCGGCCGGTGCCGAGCTCGGGGTCGCCGATGATCGGGAGGCCGCGGATCTCCTCCCAGCCCAGCCGCTCGATCTCGAAGGGGTTCATGTGCACCTCCGAGGCGGGAAACGGGCAGTTGGCGTTGTGCTGGTCGATCGCCCGCGAGATCGCCTCGAGGTTCTTGGGCTCCGCGCCGCTCACATGCGCAATCTAGCGCCCTGGCCGTCCTGCCCCGCACCTACGATCGGACAATGCCGCGGACCATCGCCCACGTGGACATGGATGCATTCTTCGTGTCGGTCGAGCTGGTGCGCCGGCCCCAGTTGCGCGGCAGGCCCGTGATCGTGGCGACCGGCGGCGACGCGGCCTCCCGCGGGGTCGTGATGGCGGCGTCATACGAGGCTCGGGAGTTCGGCGTGCATTCCGCCCTCCCCCTCACGATCGCCCATCGCCGCTGTCCACAGGCCGTCCTGATCCCGCGCGACATGGCGTTCTACCGCCGCGCCTCGGCCAAGGTGATGGAGGTGCTGCGGGGATTCAGCGATCGCGTGGAGGTCGCCGGCCTCGACGAGGCCTATCTGGACCTCTCGGAGTGCCCGGCGCCGAAGGCACGCGCGCGGCAGATGAAGCAGCGGATGCGCGACGAGGTCCGCCTCGTCTGCTCGGTCGGCATCGCGCCCAACAAGCTCTGCGCCAAGATCGCCTCCGACCTCGACAAGCCCGACGGCCTCTGCGTGCTCCAACCCGAGCAGATGCTCGAGGCGGTGGGCGACCGGCCCGCCAAGCTCATCCCAGGCGTCGGCCCCCGAACCTCGGAGCGCCTCGCAGGGATGGGCATCCGTTCCGTGGCCGAGCTCGCGTCGGCTCCGGA
>DASQCL010000163.1:0-5903 GCA_035634715.1 Solirubrobacterales bacterium | reverse complement strand
ACGAACGACCTTCCGCAGGTCGTGGATCTCGGTGTTCATCCCCCATTGCTTGGCGAACTGCACGTCGGAGTCCGGAACCGGCTGCACGTGGTGCGTGATGGTGTGGTCGGTGACCCACTTCAGGTAGTAGTCGAACACCTGCTCCGGAGTCGCCTTGCCACGCTTGGCGCGGTTGAACACGGACTGGTCCTCGAGCAGGTTCTCGCGGCGCTCGACCGACCAGACCTGCCAGCCCGGCGTGCGGTTGACGATCGCCCGGGCGAGCGGGGCGAAGTAGGCGGCCCCCGCCGAGGTGCCCGGATTCAGGATCAGGATGTTCGGCGCGTGGCTCGGGCCGAACCGCAGGAAGCCGACCAAGTTCAGGCTGTTCGGAGTCCCGGGGGACTTGTAGCCGTGGATCCAGTGGACCTGGGTCCTGGCTGCCGACGCGCCCGAGGCCGCAACTGCGGCCACGAGCATCGCTCCTACCACCACCAGTGCTGCGAGCGCCTTCCTTGGCAACTTGCCCTCTCCACCCATTTGCGACAGAGCCTACACGCTGACTCGTTTGACGTCCTGCCGGCCGCCGTCGATTCGGGGGTCTTCCGTTCGTACTTCAACCGTGACGAACCTCACGCCGGAGGAGTCGAAACGCCCTCCTGCCTCTAGTACGATGATTTTCGTACTAATGGACCTCACGTTTTCGCCTCGCGGCCCGTTCCACCCGTAGACCGATGCTCGATTCCACCGCCATCTCCATTCGCAGCGTGGCCCGTCCCAGGCTCGGGCACCGGGCGGCGTTCTGGCTGCTGGCCCTCACCCTCGGCCTGCTGCTCTTCGCCTCCAGCGCACCCTCCCCCCTCTACGTCGTCTACCAGTCGAGCTGGGGGTTCTCGGCGATCACCCTGACGAGCGTCTTCGCCGCCTACGCCCTGGCATTGCTCGCGACGCTGATCACCGCCGGCTCACTCTCCGACCACGTCGGCCGACGCCCGGCGCTCCTTGTCGCGCTCGGAATCGAGATGGTCGGGATGCTCCTCTTCGCCGAGGCCCGCAACGTCGAATGGCTGTTCGCGGCCCGCATCCTTCAGGGGATCGCAACCGGCGTCGCCATGGGGGCCATCAGCGCCGCCCTGCTCGACCTCCAGCCCGATGACAACCCCAGGCTCGGGGCGCTCATGGGCGTCGCGGCGCCGCTCTCGGGGCTCGCCGCCGGAGCGCTGGTGTCCGGGTTCCTGGTCCAGTACGCGCCCGAGCCGACCCGCCTCGTCTACTGGCTGCTCATCGGCGGCTTCGCGCTCGCGGTCGGGATCGCGATGGCCGTGCCTGAGACTGTCCGGGGGGACGGCTCGTGGGCCCGTGGCATCCGGCCCAGGGTCGCTGTGCCCAGCGCGCTGCGAACGCCGTTCGTGGCGGCGGTCCCCTGCCTGGTCGCGACCTGGGCGCTCGGCGGCCTGGTGCTCTCTCTGGGCCCGTCGCTCACGGCCGGCGTCCTCGGTGACACCAGCCACGTCGCCGGCGGTTTGCCCATCTTCTTGATGGCGGGCATCAGTGCCCTGGCCTCCGTCTGGTTGCGCGAGTCGCACGCGCGCGCCACCGCCCGCGGCGGCCTCGTCGCCCTCATCGTCGGGATCGTGCTGGCGCTGGCGGCTTTGCACTTCGGCTCGACGGGTCTCTTCCTGGTGGGTGCCGCGATCGCCGGATTGGGCTTCGGACCGGCGTTCGCAGGAGCGTTCCGCGCGCTGACCACGCTGGCGCCACCCGACCAACGAGCCGCGTTCGTGTCCTCGATTCTCGTGGTCGCGTACCTGGCGTTCAGCCTGCCGGCCGTGGTCGCAGGAGTGGCGGTCACACAGATCGGACTCCACGAGACCGCCAAGGTCTACGGCATCGTCCTGATCGCCCTCGCCGGCGTTGCGCTCCTGCTGACCCGCGCGCTCACCGATCCCAACTCGCCCGCTGTCGATCTGAACGCCTCCCGTTCGTCTTAGGGACACAATTCCCCCTGAGACCTGAGGAGGTCACCACATGAAGTACATGCTGCTCATCTACTCCACCGAGGCCCGTGAGGAGTTCGATGCGCTCGCCGAGGAGGAGCAGAACGCGATCTTCGCCGAGTACATGGCGATTCAGGACGAGCCCGACGTGCTCGGGGGCGATCAGCTCCAGCCCACCGACTCCGCGACCACCGTGCGCGTGGCCAACGGCGAGACGCTCACCACCGACGGGCCGTTCTCGGAGACCAAGGAGGTCCTCGGCGGCTACTACATGCTCGAGGCGGACAACCTCGACCGCGCCCTTGAGGTCGCGGCGCGGATTCCCGCGGCCCGCATGGGCGGGGCCATCGAGGTCCGCCCGCTGGTGGAGCGCTGAGCGAGCTCGAGCGCGTCTGGCGCGAGGAGCGCCCGCGGGTCCTCGCCACCCTGATCGGCTTCCTCGGCGACTTCGATCTCGCCGAGGACGCCCTTCAGGAGGCGTTCGCGGTCGCGGCCGACCGGTGGCCCCGAGACGGGACGCCGCGCAATCCGCGAGCGTGGCTCGTCACGACTGCCCGGAATCGGGCAATCGACCGCATCCGGCGCGACCGCACGCTTGCCGAGAAGACCAAGCTCCTGGAGGTCCCGGTGCACGTGGATGACATGACCGAAGACTCGACGATCCCGGACGAGCGGCTCGAGCTGCTGTTCACCTGCTGCCACCCGGCGCTCGCTCTGGACGCACAGGTGGCGCTCACCCTGCGAACGCTGGGCGGCCTCACGACCGAAGCGCTCGCCCGAGCGTTCCTCGTGCCCGAGAAGACGATGGCCCAGCGTCTCGTCCGCGCCAAGCGCAAGATCCGCTCGGCCGCCATCCCGTTCCGCGTCCCACCGGACCATCTGTTGCCGGATCGGCTGTCCGCGGTGCTCGCGGTGATCTACCTGATCTTCAACGAGGGCTTCGGCGGCCGGGTGGACCTCGCCCTCGAGGCGATTCGCCTCGGTGGCGCGCTCGTCGAGCTGATGCCGGATGAGCCCGAGGCGAACGGGCTCCTCGCGCTCATGCTGCTCCATGACGCGAGGCGCGAGGCTCGCTTCGCCGGCGGCGAGCTGATCCTGCTGTCGGAGCAGGACCGGTCGCTTTGGGACCACGCCAGGATCGTGGACGGACGCACCTCGCTCGACCGAGCGATCGCGCTCGGCGGGCGCGGGCCCTACGTGCTCCAGGCGGCGATCGCCGCGCTCCACGCCGAGGACTCGACCGATTGGGACGAGATCGCGGCGCTCTACGGCCAGCTGGCGGAGCTGACGGGCTCCCCGGTGGTCCAGCTGAACCGCGCCGTCGCCATCGCCGAGGCGGGCGCGCCCGGCGAAGCGCTCGGGATGGTGGAGGAGCTGGAGCTCGATCGCTACCACTATTTCCACTCGACCCGGGCCGAGCTCCTGCGGCGCCTCGACCGCGGCGACGAGGCGCGCGCGGCGTATGAGCGTGCACTCGAGCTCGTGGACGCGGACGCCGAGCGGCGCCTGCTCGAGCGGCGGCTGCGCGAGCTGTAGCTCAGCCGGGGCGCCAGGCGCGCCAGTAGGCGTGCATGCGCTTGCCGAAGGCCTTCGGCGACTCGGCGTAGAGGCGCTCCCCGATCGGGACCGCCGCCTCGAGGAGCTCCTCCTGGCGTCCCTCGATCGCATTCAGGAGCGGCGTGACCTCATCGTCGCCGTCCGCGGCCACGGAGTCACGGCTGCGAAGGTCCGCGGCCAGCACGGTGAGGTCGTGGTGGTCGCCGAGCAGATCGGCCAGCTCGTGCGCCTCGTCGCCCATCTTTGACATGACGTCCGGCCAGCTGTCCCGCAGGAGGCGCAGGTCGTACCAGAGGTCCTTGATCCGCTTGCGCCACTCGTGGATGTTCTCGGACGTCGGATCCCGGCGGACGTCCCGGAAGCGGTTGCGACCCCGGAGGTAGCTGCGTTCGATCCCGGGCCCGACGAGCTTCCATCCCGGCTTCGAGAACGACCATGAGTCGATCGACATCCGTGTGGCGGCGATCGCCTCGGAGGCGCCGCGAGCCGCGGCGCGCACCTCGGAATCCGCGTCCGCCCTGGCGGCCACGAGCCCGTCCCGCGCCGACTCGAGGTCGCGCTTGAGCGCCGGGGTCACCGCGGGGAGCTCGTCCCCGAACCGCTCCTCGAGCGCCTCGATCGTCCCCACCTTGGCCTCCACTTCCCTTGTCCCGGCCAGCGCCTGGCCCGCGTCGCGGAGCCGGACGTTCTCACGCTGGTAGACGTCGTCGTCCATACGATGGCGAACCATGCGGAGCACGGCGCGCGCCTTCTTCAGGTCCTTCCTCGCCTCGTGCACGGCCTCACCGACGTCGTCGTCGAGCCGCTCGTTGAGCTGCTCGAGGGCGTCGTCCAGCCGGCCGGCGATGATCCGCCGCACCGCCTCGGCCGCCTTCTCGTCGCGCTTGATCCGGTATGCGCGGGCGGGATCCGAGCCATCGGCGCCATCGTCGCGCGACAGGAGCTCGCGCGCCACGCCCGCCGCCAGCGCCGCGCCCGCGGTCGCCGCCGCCGCGCCCGCCAACACCCGCCGGTCACCGGCGGCACGGGCAAGCGTGCGCTGAGCGCGCCCGCCCGACCGGTGCGGGGTGATCGGCGTCGTCATGGCTTCACGTCTCACCTCCCCCAGAGCGCGCACCCTCGCATGGTGCGCTCCGAAATTGGTGAACGACCCGTGAACGGGCCAGGGGTCTCCTAGGGGTGATACCCGGGATCACTAGGGGACATTCCCAATAGACGGACAGGGGTCTCCGTGCGAGCCTCGACGTGCAAGCAAGCACTCGAACCAGGAGGACACTGCGATGAACGACGACACTCCCATCATGCCGGGACCCGAAGCAGACGAGCCAACCGCTCCGACCGAGCCGCAGCCGCCGGCGCCGGACGAGGCCCCGACCAGCGAGCAGCCGGACGAGGGCCGCGATCGGCCACGCCGCCTCCTTCGCTCCTCGAGCGACCGGGTCATCGCCGGGGTCGCCGGCGGCCTCGGGGACTATTTCGGCGTCGATCCGATCATCTTCCGGATCGGATTCGTCCTGTCGATCCTCTTCGGCGGCCTCGGGGCGCTCGCGTATCTGCTGCTAGCCGTCTTCGTCCCGACGGACGGCGATCCGGACGCGGCCCAGCGCCTCGGGGGCCGCCTTCAAGGAACGGGGTTCTGGCGGGCGGTGGGGCTCGTCATCATCGGGATCCTCGCGATCGGCGGGCTATTCGGCCTGGCAGGTGGCGCGGCGTTCGCGGTGGCCCTCGGCTGGGGCGTTCCCACGGCGATCGTGATCATCGTGATCGGCGCGCTGCTGGCGCTGCTGGCGTTCCGGGGCGGGGCCCGCTGGCTCATTCCCCCGGCCGTCGCGCTGGCCATCGGCGGCGGAGTCGCAGCCGCCGCGAACCTCGACTTCCGGGGCGGCATCGGGGAGCGCACGTACAACCCGACCTCGGTCGCGTCGATTCCCGCGGACGGCTACCGGCTGGGTGTAGGCCGGCTGGTCGTGGACCTGCGCGACCTGAACTGGCAGCAGCACCGCGTCGTCGATCTCTCGACCTCGCTCGGCGCCGGCCAGTCGAACGTATTCGTGCCAAAGCGGGTCTGCGTGGTGGCGACCACACACGTCGGAGCCGGCGAGAGCGAGGTCGCCGGTGACGTGAACTCCGGCGCCGACGTGAACCACTCCGTCGGCACCGGGGCGTCGGCCGCGCCGCGCCTGGTGCTCGACTCGAGTGTCGACATGGGTCAGCTCCGAGTGATCAACAGCGACAACGCAGACATCAACACGCCGGGCTACGGCCCCGGCCCGCTGCACGTCGACACGGCACCGCAGCGCGCGGCGGAGGCGAGGGCGTGCGCCGCGAAGTGAAGGTCGACCCGGTGTCGCTCGCGTCGGGGGCGGTGAT
>DASQCL010000162.1:0-2507 GCA_035634715.1 Solirubrobacterales bacterium | reverse complement strand
CAGGCGAAGCTCCGCTGCCACCGCCTTCGCGTCGAGGCCCGGGGCGATCGCCCGCGCCAGCCGCATGATCATGCCGGCGTTGCGCAGGTCCGATTCGAGGGCCTCGGCGATGCCCGGGTACTGGATCTTCACCGCCACCGCACGGCCGTCGTGGAGGGTGGCGCGGTGGACCTGGCCGATCGACGCCGCCGCGAACGCCTCCTCCTCGATGCTCTCGAACAGCTCGTCCAGCGGCTCGCCGAGGTACTCCTCCTCGAGCACTTTGCTGACCTTGTCCCACGGCATGGCGGGGGCCGAGGTGCGCAGCTTCGCGAGCTGCTCCTGGTAGAGCTCGGCGTATTCGGGCGGCAGGAACTCGGTGTCGATGAACGAGGCGAGCTGGCCGATCTTCATCGCCGCCCCCTTCATCTCGCCGAGGATCGAGGCCATCTTCAGGGCCGTCTCGAGGTGCCTGCCCTCGAGCGCCCGCTCCGCCTTCCCGCTCCCACGGGCGACGTTGGCCGCCCTCGTCCCCGCGTAGCGCGTGGCCTGCGTGCCCATCGCGGTGCCGAGCTTCGCCGAGCGCCGGATCCTGCCCTTCGGGATCTTGTCCTCCGCCATGCCCTCAGGGTAGGCGGTGGGGTTGGCCCGCGCGGGAGCCCGGGCGCAGGCGGGGGCGGGCATGTAGGGGAGGCGGCTCGGGCGGCGCCGACGTTCCGTGCGAAGCCACGCGCCCTTCGTAACACCCTCGATTTCTCCCCGCCGGGGGCTGCCTACGTGCCCAATCCACGCCGCCAGCGCCGAAGGCTGCGCGCCTATCGGACGCTTCTCTATCCTCAACGCCTCATGGCTTCGGACCGCGCAACGCTCAACGTCTCCGATCGCACCGAGTTCGGGTCTCGCACGACCCGGCGACTGCGGCGTGACGGGCTCGTCCCCGGCGTCCTCTACGGCGGCGGCAAGGACGCTCGTCACTTCCAGGTCGCCGAGCGTGAGGTCCGCACCGTCCTGCTACACGGCGGGGCGCTGATCGACGTGAAGTTCGACGGCTCCGGCACGACCCCCGTGGTCGTCAAGGAGGAGCAGCGCGATCCCGTCCGTGGCGGGCTGCTCCACCTCGACCTGCTCGAGGTGAAGCTCGACGAAGCGATCCAGGCGGAGGTCACGATCGAGCTGCTGGGCACCGAGGAGGCGCCCGGCGTCAAGGAGGGCGGCGTGCTCGAGCACGTGACCCACCAGATCACGATCGAGGCCCTGCCTACCGCGATCCCCGACAGCATTCCCGCCGACGTATCCGGCATGTCCATCGGCGACACGCTCCAGCTCAGCGCCGTCGCGCCTCCCGAGGGCGTCGCCTTTGCCCTCGGCGAGGGCGTCGATGCCGACGAGGTGACGATCGCGACGCTGTCGCCGCCTCGCGTCGAGGAGGAGCCCGAGCCCGAGGTCGAGGAGGAGGCCGAGCTCGTCGGCGAGGAGGGCGAGGTGCCCGAGGGCGAGGAGGCTCCCGAGGGCGAGGCCCCGGCGGAGGGCGATGCTCCCGCCGAGGGCGAGGACTCCGAAGGGGAGTAGCGCCCCCTGTCGCTGCTTGGCCGGCTGCGACGCGGCCGAGCCGCTTTGGACACCGATGCACCCGGCGCGGACGAGCGTGTGCTCGTCGTCGGCCTCGGCAATCCGGGCTCGCGGTACGACCGCAGTCGCCACAACATCGGCTTCGAGGTCGCGGCCGCGCTCGAGCGCCGGTGGGACCTGGCGCGACCGAAGGAGCGTTTCCGCGGCCTGATCGCCGAAGGGCGGGCTGGCGCGGGAGGGCCCCGCGTGGCGGTCCTTCGCCCGCAGACCTATATGAACGACTCCGGAACCTCGGCGGGCCCGGCGCGCGGGTCGCTCAAGGTCCCGCTCGAGAACACGATCGTCGTCCACGACGAGATCGACCTCCCGTTCGGCGAGATCCGCACCCGGCTCGGGGGCGGGCTGGCCGGCCACAACGGGCTGAAGAGCATCGCCCAGGGATTCGGTGGGCCGGACTTCTGGCGGGTTCGCGTGGGCGTCGGCCGTCCCGATTCGACGGACCCTGACGTGGTCGCTCGCTACGTGCTCTCGCGCTTCTCCGAGCCGGACGACGAGGTGGTCGCGCTGATCGAGCGCGCCGCCGAGCACACCGAGCGGCTGGTGGAGGAGATCGCCTCCGAGGACTCCGACCCGCTCGGGGAGGTGATCGATTGACCGACGCCCTGACCACCTACGACGTCGACGAGGCGGGCATTGCGCTCCTGCGCCTCGATCGCCCCAAGGTCCGCAACGCCATGAACACACAGATGCTCGAGGAGATGCTCGAGCACCTGGCGTCGGCGCGCGAGGACGACTCGGTCCGCGTCCTGGTGCTGTCGTCGACCGACCACATGGGGCTCTCGGCCGGCGCCGACGTGCGCGAGGAGCTCGACGCGGACGCTCGTGTCCATCGCATGGAGCTGTTCGCAAAGCTCTACGACGACCTCACGGGCTTCCCGAAGCCTACGGTCGCCGCCTGC
>DASQCL010000161.1:0-5862 GCA_035634715.1 Solirubrobacterales bacterium | reverse complement strand
CGAGCTTGCGCTCGGTCGCGCTATCGAACTTGATCCAGTCGGCGTCCCCTGGCCTGGGAAACTCGGCCAGCACGGAGTCCAGGACCTCCTCCGGAAGGAAATCGTCGATCACGATGTGCGAGTACGGCCGGGCAGCCGCGTACTCGCGCCGCTTGCTGTCGGCCAGCGTCGTCAGCGGCTCGTGATCGAACTGGAACCTCTCCACAATGCCTTCGCCACCAGTGGCGATACGTCGATCCTCTCACCGACCGCGCGGAGGGTCAAGTCAATGAGGTCGCTGCTCCCGCAACCCATGGTCTGATGGTCTGGCGCCCACTTCTGCTTTCGCGTGAAAGCAGAAGCACCTTCGCGAGCCCCTGAAAACCGATAGCTGGCCGAGCTCGCTTGGTACTAAAGCTGGTACCACGGGGCCTCTCTCCGGCTCATTCCCAGGACCCCGAAATGCCGAAAGCCCGCTTCGGAAGCGGGCTTCTGACCAGTCGGGGCGGCGAGATTTGAACTCGCGACCTTTCGGCCCCCAGCCGAACGCGCTACCAAGCTGCGCCACGCCCCGGGAGATGCGAGTTTACGCGAGGGTCGCCGCCTGTGATGAGAGCGGGCGACGGGACTCGAACCCGCTGCTTTCAGCTTGGAAGGCTGATGTGCAACCAGTTACACCTCGCCCGCGCGACGGCCGATTATAGGTTCGAGACAGCCGTCTTCGCGCGGCCCGTCGCGGGTTGCCTCGCGCCTACGGCTTGCGCCAGGCGAAGACGATCGTGAACGTCTCGAGCTTCTTGTCGTCCGCGCCCTTCACCGGAGCGCCCCAGCCCGCACCGACGCCGATGTCCCGCCAGTCACGGCCGAGGACGTTCTTACGGTTGAAGCCCGATTGCAGGAGCTTGCGGATCGCCCGCTTGGGGCTCTTGTGGTAGCCGAGGCTCTCCGCGTAGAAGTACGTCTTGGCGCCCTTCGTGTAGCCCGTCTGCTTGATCCGCTTGCCGAGCGGCGGCTCACCGGGGCAGCGATGCTCGAAGCAGTCTTTCTTCAGCATCGCCTTCGTATGGCGCCCCGCCGCCGTGTCCAGGCGGTCGTTGTTCTTCAGCGGCCGGAGCTGGTGGGTGTGACGCTTGTTGTTGACGAGGCACTGCATCGCCTTGCCGAGCTTTGCCAGCGACGTCTGATGAGGCCGGTCGGTCGCATGGGCGCACGCGAGGGCCGCCGTCGTCCCGGACGTGGCACCGAGCCAAGCGAAGATCGCGAGAGTGAGCAGCGCGAACGCCGCGCACGCGCCCGCTCGTCTCCCCACCGGTGCCGCCACTGCCCTGGCCATTCGCCCAGAGGTTACCCGGGCGCGCGTGCGGGGTGGCGTCCAGCGGGGGAGCCGGGATTCGAACCCGGATTCATGGTTTTGGAGACCATGCGTCTAGCCATTAACTCACTCCCCCGAGCGGGCGTCGGAGTGTAGATGCGGACGAGAGGATTCGAACCTCCAAGGGCCGCAAGGGCCCACCAGGACCTAAACCTGGCGCGTATGCCAGTTCCGCCACGTCCGCGGATTTGAAAAGAGCCTTACAAATGCGCGGGAAATAACCTCCGCGCGGGACCGGCAGAGATTCTAGACTGGCGGTTGTGGAGGCTACGAGCGTCCGGCCCGGATATGAGCTCTGGCGGCCCAACAGGGAGAAGTCAGAGACGAAGACGACGAAATTTCTCGTCTCTTTCGTGCTGCTCGTCTCGGCCGGGCTGCTGATCGTCATCACCATCGGCGGCTGGTCGCGCCTCGAGGGCGCAAGCGTCGGGATTGCAACCCTCATCTGGGCGGGCCTCTACATCGTGTTCGCGTTCCTCGTCGGCGCGCGATGGCAGCGCGGCGTCCTGCCGGTCGCATCCGCGCTCGCGATCATCCTCGCGATCTTCGCCGCCGTCGCCGCCCCCGCATGGTTCGACCGCAACAAACCGGGTCTCAGCGGGCCGGCCCTTCCCGATGACCTCCTCGGCCTGCTCTGCATCATCCTCATCCCGGTCCAGCTGCTGCTGATCGTCGTCGCGATGGTCGGCTTCAACCAGAACTGGCACGTGGAGGAGGAGCGGCCCGTCGGCGGCGTACCGCTTCCCGGCGAGCACGACGACGACCTGCCCCCCGAGCCCCAACCGGCCTAGAAGAGCTGCGGCTCCTCGGCCCGGCGCTCGATCAGGTGCGGGCCGTCATCACGCACGCTGTTGACGAAGTCGCCGACCTCTCGCGTGACGAGGGCGTCTTCCGGGGCGGGCACGAGAAGCGCCAGCAGCTCCTCCTCACCCAGCTCGGGGTCCAGCCACCGCTCCTCGAGCTCGGGCTGCAGGACAACTGGCATCCGATCGTGGATCGGCCGGATCAACTCGTTCGGGGCGCAGGTGACGATGGCGCAGCTGTGCAGGGGGCCGGGCGACTCGCCACGCGCCGGCAGCTCCGCCCAGATTCCTGCGAACGCAAACAGGTCCCCGTCGGGCCGGCTCAACCAGATCGGCACCTTGCGTCCCGGGTCCCTGCGCCACTCGTAGAACCCGTCAGCGGGAATCAGGCAGCGCCGCTCGCGAAACGACTCGGCGAAGGCCGGCTGCTCCGGAAGCGACTCCGCGCGCGCGTTGATCAGCGGCGGGCCCGAGCGACGCTCGGCCCACAGGCCCGGAACCAGTCCCCAGCGCAGTCGCCCGAGGTCGCGCGCACCAGACTCGGTTCGGCGAACGGCCAGCACCGGGTCGGTTGGTGCGATGTTGTAGCGGGGTTCCTCATCGCTCAGATCGACGGACTCGTCGATCCCGAATCGGGACCGGAATCCGGCGGGCTTGGGGTTCGCAAGCGTGTAGCGACCGCACATGGCTTCGAGGCTAGCGGGGCGCCGCGATGCGATTCCGCCACTCGAAGCCGCAACAATGGCTTGGCCCGCGGCGGTGGCGAAATGGCAAACGCGATGGATTCAAAATCCATTGCCCGCAAGGGCTTGTGGGTTCGACTCCCACCCGCCGCATGAATCAGGACGATTGGCGCTTTACCGGTCATATACGTGAGAAAAGCGCCAAGCGGCCGGGTTGATCTGACCGTCCCGCGATAATCCCCCGCTCGTGGACGCCGCCGCCCGTATGGAAGTCATCGACGAGCTCTGCTCGTTCCAGGGCCGGCGCGCCGGTACCGACGCCGAGCGCCGTGCCGCCAACTGGCTCGCGAAGCGCGTCCGCGATGGCGGCCGCCGCGTCGTGGTGGAGCCCATCTACGTGCACCCTCAGTACGGGCTCGTCCAAGCGCTGCACTGCGCCCTCGGCTTCGCCGGCAGCCTCGTCGCCATCCTCGCCCCGCCTGTCGGCTTCGCGATGGTGCTGGTCGCGGCTCTCTCGATGTACCTCGACCTGAACGGCCGTTTCTACCTCGCCCGCCGGCTGTTCTTCCGCCGGGCGTCCCAGAACGTCGTCTCTCCCGGCAAGCGGACCCAGGCGTCCGCCCGCCTCTTCATCTGCGCCCACTACGACTCCGCCCGGTCGGGCGGCGTCTTCCAGCCCAAGCGCGTCGCGCGGGCCTCGCGGCTGGCCAACCGCCTCCCCTTCCCCATCGCCCCGTTCCGCGTCCTCTTCTGGTCGCTCGCGATCCTCCTCCCGATCCTCGGCGCCCGGATGGCCGGCGTCGACTCCGGCCTGATCTCCCTCCTCCAGCTGATCCCGACGCTGATCCTGTTGATCGGCGTCTTCCTCCTCGCGGACATCGAGCTCTCCGATGTCGTCCCCGGCGCCAACGACAACGCCTCCGGCGTGGCCACGGCCCTCTCGCTGGCCGAGGAGCTCGATGCCGAGGCGCCGGAGAACCTCGACGTCTGGCTCCTGTTCACCGGCGCCGAGGAGGGCCAGATGGAGGGAATGCGGGCCTTCTTCCGCGCCCACCGCAAGAGCATCGACCGGGAGAACACCTACTTCGTCGTCCTCGACGCGGTCGGGTCGGGAACCGTGCGCTACGAGACCGGCGAGGGCCTGGCGGTCACGTACGACATGGACAAGCGCCTCGTGCAGCTCTGCAACGCTGTGGCGACCGCCGACCGCGAGAACGGCGACCGCTTCGGCGCGAAACCGCTCCGCCAGGCGTTTGCCACCGACGCCCTGCCGGCCCGCATCGCAAAGTTCCGATCCACCGCCATCACCTGCCGCGACGACGGCTCCCTTCTCCCCGCGAACTACCACCGCCCGGAGGACACCCCCAAGCGCATCGACCGCAAGGCGCTCGATCGCGCGCACGACTTCACCCTCGAGCTCGTGCGCGCGCTGGACCGCGACGTCGGCCGCCGTTCCGCCTCCTAGCGGCTAGCGCCTGACCAGCTTGATCTGCCGGTGCTTGGTGCTGGACGCGCCGTTGGACGACTTGAACTTGACGAGGGCCTCCACCTTCACCCGACCCCGCTGCCGCAGCAACCGCTCTTTGCGCCCGCGGGCCTCGACCTTCAGGGTCACCTTGTCCGGCCCGCGAACCCTATGGCTCACCCGCTTGATGCCGTGGCCTTTGGCCCGCAGCTTCAACTCCCCGGACCCGTCGACTGTCGCCTTCACCTTGGCGGTACCGCGCGAGCGGTTCAGGCTCGTCTTGCCCAGATCGAGCCTGGCGGCGCCCGGCCCCGCCTGATCCACCGCGACGCCACAGGACCCATGGGTCGCGCCCGTCCGGATGAAGCCCAATTCGGGATGTCCTTGGCCACTGAGACTTGTCCGGTCGATATAGCCCCGGGCGCTGTCCACCCAATAGAGGTACCGATCGTCGACTGCGAGCCCACATACGTCCCCAGCACCACGGACGAAGATGTGCGCTTGCGTGCCGTCGAGGTTGGACTGCCCGATCGCGTCGGGATTCCCTTGCCCCCCCGGGTGATTGACCCAGTAGATGTGCTTACCGTCGACCGCCACGCCGCAGCCGCTTCCGTCCGGGGCGATGTATTGGACGCCCGTGCCATCCAGACTCGCTCGCTTTACGCCCGTGCTCCAGTACAGGTAGCTGCTGTCCACGGCGACCAGACAGGGGCCGAACTGGTTCGGGATGAAACTCCCGTCGACGTTGCCGCCGTCGATGTCGGCCCGGGCGATGCTCCCCTTGCCTCCCTGCGTGGCCCAGTAGACATGTTGACCGTCGACAGCCGGCCCGCACGGCGAGCGCCCGGCCGCCGAGATGAAGTTCTGGTCCACCCCGGTTCCGTCCAGGTTGGCGCGCCCCAGTGATGACGCAAAGAGGTTTGCCCAATAGACGTGCTGGCCGTCGATCGCTACCCCGCAGCTCGGGGAACGAGAGTTGCCGATGAACTGGGGGCGCACATCGGAACCGTCGACGTTGGCGCGCCCAACCCCGCCCCCGGCGCCCCGCGCCCAATAGATGTAGGCGTCGGCACGAGGCGCAATAGTCGCGGCGCAGGTCCCGAGGAGGATGAGAGCAACGAGCAGCGACAGGCCCCGCGCGTAGCCTCGTATGTTCCCCGCCCCGCCGTCCACGGCCGGACGAGGATACTCCGCACGGGCGCGATCAAACGAGGGCCGCAATGGCAGGTGCCGGCCGGCTAGTGCCTGACCAGCGCGAGCTTGTGGTGCTTCGTGGTGGACGCGCCGTTGGACGACTTGAACTTGACGAGGGCCTCCACCTTCACCCGGCCGCGCTGGCCCAGCAGCCGCTCCTTGCGCCCACGGGGCTCGACCTTCAGGGTCACCTTCTTCGGGCCGTGAACGTCACGGCTCACCCTCTTTATGCCATGGCCCTTCGCCCGCAGCTTCAACTCCCCGGACCCGTCGACTGTCGCCTTCACCTTGGCGGTACCGCGCGAGCGGTTCAGGCTCGTCTTGCCCAGATCGAGCCTGGCGGCGCCCGGCCCCGCCTGATCCACC
>DASQCL010000160.1:0-5545 GCA_035634715.1 Solirubrobacterales bacterium | reverse complement strand
CCAACCTGAAGAGCGCGATGACCCCGACCACCCCCGCCACCTACGCGAAGCTGCTGACCCTCTCTCACACGGTGATCCATCAGACGGACCCGAAGGCGAAGGTGATGTTCGCGGGCCTTTTGAGCCACCCGCCGAATGGAGCCACCGCCTGGACCTTCCTCCGTTACGTCGACCAGCAACCCGGCGCCCGGACCGCATTCGACATCATGGCCTCGAATGCGTACTCGCCCTCCGTTTCGGGGATGCTCGACGACCTCGACCACATCCGGCAGACGATGGCCGCCAACGGCCAGGGCCCGAAGCCGCTTTGGGTCACCGAGACCGGCTGGGGCTCGGACCCGGTCAACCCCGCCAACGGTGGCTATACGAAGGGCATGACGGGCCAGAGGCAGGTCCTGGTCCAGGCCTTCAACGCGCTGGAGCAAAAGCGCTCGGTCTGGCGCATAGGGAAGGTGCTCTGGTTCAACTTCCGCGACCCGGGAGGCGGCAACCCGAACATCTGCGCCTACTGCACCTCGGCCGGCCTCCTGACCAACACTTTTCAGACCAAGCCGGCCTGGTCGGCATTCCTCAGCTTCACCGGCTAGTTCCGGTGCACGAGCTCGCCGGGCGGACCGGCGACGGCCCCCTCCTCGAGGCCCTCTCGGCGCCACTTGAGAGCCACCTCGCCGCGGACTAATCGGGCAGAAGCGGCGCGGCCACCGCCTGGTCGCGGCCCAGGAGCACGGCTCTGGTGAGTGCGTCGGACCCGTAGCGATCGCGGATCTCGTCCAGGGCCGCATCGAGGGCGCTCCGCCGAACTCGCTCGAACGGGAGCGCGAGCTGGATCGCGTGGCCGTCGCCCAGGTTGCCGAGGGCCACGCCCACCAGGGTGATCCCGCGCCTCTCGATCATGGGCATCGCCGCGGCGACCAGGCCCCTGGCGGTGGCCAGGATCGCCGGCGTCTCCGCGGTTGCATAGGGCATGGTGTGGGATCGCGTCGCTCGCGAGAAGTCGTCGAAGCGCAGGCGAAGGGTCACCGTGCGGCAAACGCGGCGGGCGGTGCGCAGCCGCCGCGTCAGCCGGTCCACCAGCCCGACCAGATCCGTGTCAAGGGCGTGGGCGGACCGGGGCCCCCGGCCGAGCGCGCGCTGGGCGCCCATCGAGCGGCGCCGCCTGCGGCCGCGTACGCGGCGCGGATCGCGGTTGTTGGCGAGCGCATGGAGGTGGCGCCCGGCCGCCCTACCGAGGATCGACACGAGGCCGGCTTCCCCCAGCCGCGCCACCTGCCCGACGGTCACGAGCCCTCGCTCCCGCAGCTTCCCGGCCGTCACCGGCCCCACGCCCCACAGCCGCTCGACGGCGAGCGGATGCAGGAAGTCGAGCTCACCGCCCGCGGGCACCACGAGTAGCCCGTCCGGCTTCCCCGCGGCGCTCGCGACCTTGGCGAGGAACTTGGTACTGGCCACGCCGACCGTGATCGGGAGACCGACGCGCTCGCGGACCCGGCGGCGGAGCCTCGCCCCGATGTCGACCGGGGTTCCCGTCACGTGGTCGAGACCCCGCACGTCCAGGAAGGCCTCGTCGATCGATAGCCCCTCCACGACCGGGGCCGTCTCCTGGAAGACCTCGAAGACGGCCCTGCTGGCATCCGTGTAGGCGGACATCCGCGGGGAGACGACCGCGGCGCTGGGGCACAACCGGCGCGCCTGCCGTCCGCCCATCGCCGTGCGAACGCCGTACGCCTGTGCCTCGTAGCTCGCGGCGAGCACCACGCCCCCGCCGACGATGACCGGCCGTCCGCGAAGGCTCGGGTCGTCGCGCTGCTCGACGGACGCGTAGAACGCGTCGAGGTCAGCGTGAAGGATTCCGGCTGCACCGGACACGAACAGATGTTCGCATCCAGCGGTGACGGAAGCGCCTCAGACGGCCGCTTCGCTCAGGGCCCCGACAGCGAGGGGGCGTCGATCGTGTTACCGCTCAACAGAAAGACGAATGCGAGGACGATCCCGACGCCGAGCAGGACGCCCAGGACGACCCCGATCGCGATCTCCCACCAGAACACGCCGGTGGAGAGGCTCCTCTAAACGCCGTCGAGCAGCCGCCAGTTGGCGCGGTAGGCGCCCTCGGCGACGGCCACGAGGCGATCCTCGTCGCCCTCGTCGACCAGCTCGGCGAGCACCTCACGCGCCTGCTCGGCGTGCTCGGCGTCGCGATGCTCGTGGACCCGGAAGTAGGCGGTCGCGTCTCCGTCCTCGAACCCGTAGCTCGTCAGAAGCCCCTCACGCTTGACGCGGGAGATCTCCGGCTGCGCGGTCTCGATCGCGTAGAGCGTCACGAGCCGCGACAGGGCGTCGGCGCCCGCCATCCACTCCTGCACGCACTCGGCCGTCTCAGGAGTGGGCTCGGCGCTCGCGTCCCCGCTCGTTGCGTCGACGAAGCGGTCCCACAGCTCGACGTGCTCGCGCTCCTCGACCGCGTGCTCGACGAGGTCGGGACGGCCAGCCGCCGCGTCCTCGCTCACATCGGCGATCGCCTCCACGGCATGGCGGTATTGGCCCGAGTAGTGAGCCAGCTCCTCAGGGCTCAGCTCCCCCGCGGTCCACCGCACGTAGAACGGATGGCGGAGCACGTCCCAGCGCTGCCGCGCGTTCTCGATTCGGTCCCAGATCGTCAGCGTCATGTGCTCCTCCTGATTGGTCTCAACCACCCGTCGGCCTGAAGCCAGCAGAATACCGGCGCGGTGCGCCCCGAAGCCATGGACATCGCCGTGCCGCCGTTCGCGCCGAGCCTCGAGTGGGTCGGGGAGGCGCCCGCGCCCGTCGAGCGGATCTGTGCCCGCGGGCCCCTCCTCGTGCATTTCATCGACGTGGCCCACCCGTCGAGCGTGCGCACGCTCCCGTACCTGAGCGCCTGGCACGCGCGCTACTCGCCGCATGGGCTCACGGTGGTCGGCGTCAACTCGCCGCGGTTTCCCTTCACGGGCGAGCGGTCGGAGCTGGCGGCGGCGCTGGAGCGCCTCGACGTTCCGTTTCCCGTCGCCGTGGACGGCGAATACCGGGCCTGGCACGACTACGGGTGCGAGGGATGGCCTTCGCTCTTCCTGTGGAACCGCGGCGGGGCGCTCCGCTGGTTTCAGTTCGGCGAGGGCGAGTACTCGGCGACCGAGGCCGCGATCCAGGAGGAGCTCCTCGCGGTCTCCCCCACCCTCGAGCTCCCGCCGCCGCTCGAGCCACTGCGGCCCTCGGACGCGCCGGGTGCGCTCGTCTCACGGCCGACGGACGAAGTGCTCCCAGGCGGCTCGACCTCCGAGCCGTGGCGCCCGGGCCGGCCCGAGGACACGCTCGACATCCCCTACGCGGCCGGCGGCGCCTGGACGACGGTCGATGGCGCCGGCGCGCTCACCGTCTCCCTCGACGGCGGCGCCCCGAGGGAGATCAGCGTGGACGCGCCGGGCGCCTACGAGCTCTCCGCCCACGAGCGACACGAGAGTCACCGGCTCTCGCTCTCAGCCTCGCTGGCGGTGTCCGTATACGCGGTTGCATTCTCGGCCGGCCTGCCGCCCGGCGACGCATGAGCCGCGCGCGGGGGACCGCCTACGCTCGGGCCGCCCTCCTGGGGAACCCGTCCGACGGCTACGGCGGCCGGACGATCAGCTTCGCCTTCACGAACCTCTCCGCCGAGGTGGAGGTTGAGGAGGCTGGGCGAAGCGAGGTCCACCCAGCGGGCGGTCGGTCGCTCCTGCAGGCGACCCTGGCAAGGTTCCGCCGCCACGCCAAGGCCGCCGGGCCGGCGGCCGCGACGTCCGAGCTCTCGTTTCATTGGCGCACGTCGATCCCCCGCGAGGTCGGCCTCGGTGGCTCGAGCGCGATCGTCATCGCCGCCCTCCGAGCGCTGTGCTCCCTCTACGGGGTGTCCATCACGCGCGAGGACCTGCCCGCGATGGCGCTCTCGGTCGAGACCGAGGGACTCGGGATCGAGGCCGGGCTGCAGGACCGGGTGGCGCAGACCTATGAGGGTCTCACCTATATGGACTTCGAGCCGGAAGCCGCCGCCGCGCGCGGCTACGGCGCCTACGAGCAGCTCGATCCGCGGCTACTGCCGCCCCTGCTCGTGGCCTACGCGCCCGGCGCCTCCGAGGCGTCATCCCGGCCCCACGGCGACCTGCGGGGACGCTACGAGCGGGGGGATCCGGACGTGGTCGAGGCGATGGACGAGATCGCCGGGCTCGCCCGCCTGGGCCGCGAGTGCCTGCTGTCCGGCGATCACGACGGGCTGCGTAGCGCGCTCGACCGGAACTTCGACACGAGGCGGCGGCTCTACCCGCTCGACCCCAGACACACTCGCATGATCGAAGCGGCGCGCTCCGCTGGAGCGAGCGCCAACTACGCCGGCTCGGGCGGCGCGATCACGGCCATTCCCCGGGAGGGTGACGGGCTCGAGCCCATCCGCATCGCCCTGGAGAACGACGGCTATGAGGCCGTCGTTCCGCAGCTCCCCCGCTAGGCCCGACCAGGCACCGCGTCCGGCTCTCACACCTGCTCGGGTACGGTCCGAGCAAAACCCTGGAGGTCACACGTGGTACTGGTTATCGGTCGCGTCCAATGTCTTGCTGAGCAGCGGGAGGAGCTCGCCGCCCAGCTCGAGCAAATGCAGGACAACTCTCGCCGTGAGGAGGGGTGTCTGCGCTACGGATTCTTCGCGGCCGTCGAGGACCCGCTGAGCTTCATCGCCGTCGAGGAATGGGCGGACCGCGAGGCGCTCGACCGCCACTTCGCCGAACCACACCTGCAGGAGTTCACGGGGCGCCTGTTGGAGCTGATCTCGACCACGCCGGAGATCGCCATCCACGAGGTGGCGGACACCAAGCCCTTCCCCGGCCGCGGCGACTGAGCCTCAGGCTTCGGAGCGCTCCGCGAGGGCGGAGCGAATCTCCCGCGGCAGCATGAACCGGACGTCCTCGTCGACCGTACGGACCTCGGAGACGTCCTCCGTGCCGCGATCGCGGAAGAAGTCGACCAGCTGCTCCACGAGCTCCTCCGGCGCGCTCGCGCCCGAGGTGATGCCGAGAGTCTCGACGCCCTCGAGCCACTCCTCGCGCACCTGAAGGGAGTTGTCGATCAGGTGGGAGTCGGCGCCGCACTCGCGGGCGACCTCCACCAGCCGGTTCGAGTTCGACGAGTTCGCGGAGCCGATCACCAGCACCAGGTCGCAATCTCCCGCCAGCTGCTTCACCGCGATCTGGCGGTTGGTCGTGGCGTAGCAGATGTCGTCGGACTTCGGCCCGACGATCTTCGGGAACCTCTCCCTGAGCCGGGCGATGATGCCGGAGGTCTCGTCGAGCGAGAGGGTCGTCTGGGTGATGAAGGCGACGTGGTCGGGGTCCTCGAGCTCGAGCGCGTCGACCTCGTCGGTGGACTGGACGAGGACGATGTTGTCCGGAGCCTCGCCGGTCGTCCCCTCCACCTCCTCGTGGCCTTCGTGGCCGACGAGGATGATCGTGTAGTCCTCCTCGGCGAACTTGCGCGCCTCGACGTGGACCTTGGTGACCAGCGGGCAGGTGGC
>DASQCL010000159.1:0-10741 GCA_035634715.1 Solirubrobacterales bacterium | reverse complement strand
CTACCTCATGTCCTTCCTCCCGCTCAACAACCTGGAGATGCCGCCGCGGGTGGAGCCCTACGACGATCCGGATCGGATGGAGGAGGCGCTCGACACGGTCGTCCCGGACGACCCCTCTAAGCCCTACGACATGCGCGACGTGATCTCGCTGATCGTCGACGACGGCGAGTTCTTCGAGGTCCACCAGCACTATGCGCAGAACATCGTCGTCGGCTTCTCGCGGCTCGACGGCTATCCGGTGGGGATCGTCGGCAACCAGCCGAAGCACCTGGCCGGCGTGCTCGACATCAACTCATCCGAGAAGGCGGCCCGCTTCGTGCGGACCTGCGACGCCTTCAACATCCCGCTCGTCACGTTCTGCGACGTCCCCGGCTTCCTGCCCGGTACCTCGCAGGAGTGGGGCGGGATCATCCGCCACGGCGCGAAGCTGCTCTACGCGTTCACTGAGGCGACCGTGCCGAAGCTCACCGTGGTGACGCGGAAGGCCTACGGCGGGGCCTACGACGTCATGGCCTCCAAGCACATGCTGGCCGACTTCAACTTCGCCTGGCCGACCTCCGAGGTGGCGGTGATGGGCCCGGAGGGCGCGGTCAACATCATCTTCCGGCGCGACATCCAGACCTCGCCGACGCCGGAGGAGCGCCGCGAGAAGCTGATCACCGACTACAAGGCCCGCTTCGCGAACCCATACTCGGCTGCCGAGCGCGGCTACATCGACGACGTGATCGTCCCGCACGAGACCCGCCCGAAGCTGATCCGCGCCCTGCGAACGCTGCAGACGAAGCGCGTCGAACAGCCGAAGCGCAAGCACGGCAACATCCCGCTTTAGCGCGTGGCGACCGGCGGCAAGTGCGGGTCGACGCGATCCGCGTCCACCTGTCGGATGCAGATTCAGCTCGACGAACAGCTCAAGGCATGCAAGGAGTCGGAGAAGTAGCGGGCGGCGACCCGCCTAGAGCCGCGCCAGGCTCGCGTCGATCCGACCTTCACGCCAGGCCTCGTACACGGCGATTGCGATCGCCAGGTCCTGGATCGCCAGGCCGGTCGAGTCGAAGAGCGTGATCTCCTCCGTCCCGCGCCGTCCCTCCGCCCGGCCGAGGATGACGTCGCCGATCTGCCTCACCCCGTCGCGGTCGACGCGACCTGCGGCGACGGCGCCGGACAGCTCCCCGCCAGCCGAGGCCTGCGCCCAGTCGTCGCAGAAGAGCCGGCAGCGCTCGAGTGCCGCATGCTCGAGCTCCGCCTTGCCCCCGGCGTCGGCTCCCAGGGCCGCGATGTGCTGGCCGGGCCGCAGGTCGGATTCGTGGACAACCGGCGAGGTGCCTGGCGTCACCGTGACCACCACGTCCTGGGTCGCCGCCTCGGCGCGATCCCCCGAACGCCATCCGAGCTCGGCAGCGAGCGCATCCGCCACGTCCGTGCGGACGTCCGCGCAGACGCCGGGGCCATAGCCGGCGGCCACCAGGCAGCGAGCTGCCGACGCTCCGTTCACGCCACAGCCGATGATGCCCACCGACTTGGCGTCGACGGCGCCGAGTAGCTGCGCCGAGAGCGCCGCGGCCGCGCCGGTCCGCAGGGCGGTGATCGAGGCGCAGTCGGCGATCGCCCTGAGCTCTCCCGTCCCGGCATCCGAGAGGAGCAGGGCACCCGTGACCACCGGCAGCCCGTGCCAGGAGTTGCCGGGAAACGACGTCACCCACTTGAGGCTCGCGAACCCCTCGCCGCGGGCCGGCATCGCGCGGAAGTCCCCGTTCGGCGGCGCGTCGAGATAGACCTTCGAGGGCATCGCCCATTCGCCCGTCGCGTGTCGCTCGAACGCCGTTCGCACGCGCTCGATGGCCAGGGACGGGTCCACCGCCGCCGTCACCGCGTCGCCGTCCAGCACCGGGACCTCCGTCACGCCGCCGAGGTTAAGGCCCTAGAGTCCGCTCCGATGTCTCAGAACGGCGAGCGCCACCCCCGCAGGCCCCGCATCACGCTGCTCACCGAGACCGGCTCCGACAGCGAGGCGGCGGCGGTCGTCGGCGCCGTCGAGCAGTTCCTCGCCGACACCGCGCCCGCCCCCGCGGCGCGGGCCGCCACGCAGAGCCGCTGGCAGCGCGCCGCCCTGCTGGAGGGCGTCACCAGGGCACAGCTCCTTGCCTGGGGCTCCGATTCCGGATAGAACTCTTCGAAAGCGTCAATCCGTCCCCGACGAACAGGAGGAGAGAGTGGCGGTTGTCAAGATCATCGAGCTGGTCGGAAGCTCGAAGACGTCCACCGACGACGCAGCGAAGCAGGCGCTGACTCAGGCGCAGAGCTCGTTGCGGAACATTCGCGCCATCGACATTGTCAGCACCGGGATCCGCGGCGAGAACCTGGACGAGTACCGCGCCCACGTGCGTGTCGCCTTCCTGATCGAGGGCACCGACGTCGACTGACGCGTTAAGCAGTCGTAGGCGTACGGATGGGGCGCTCACGAGGGCGCCTCATCCGGTAACGCCCGCCGCCGGCTAAGCGTGGGTTAAATGCCCTAAAGTCGGTCGGGATTTGTGTAATACTCCCCCGATGGAACCGACGGCCGTAGAGCAGCGGTCTGTGGCGGACCGCGTCGCCGAGGAGAACAAGCTCGAGGTCACCCCGAGCGACCAGCCCGGCAAGGGCAAGGTCGGCTCGCTGGAGAACCCCGAGGTCTACGAGGACGTCCCGGGTCACGTGATCCCGATCATCGAGCGCGAGTTCGACGACTTCGACACGGAGGCCGCCAAGTTCATGCGCGGCGACACGCCCGAGGACCAGTTCATCGGCTTCCGCCTCAAGCAGGGCGTCTACGGCCAGCGCCAGCCGGACGTCCAGATGATCCGCGTCAAGCTCCCGCTCGGAGGCATCACGCCGGAGCAGGTGGAGGCGTTTGCGGAAGCGATCGAGCGCTGGGCGCCGCTGGGCAAGGGACACATCACGACGCGCGAGAACATCCAGATCCACCACATCCCCCTCCCGGACGCAGCGGAGTTCATCCGCCTGATCAGCGACTCCGGCCTCTCCTCCCGCGAGGGCTGCGGGAACACGATCCGGAACGTCACCGGCGACCCGTGGGCCGGGATCACGGAGGGCGAGCTCTTCGACATCACGCCATACGCGATGGCCTACGTCCGCTACTTCGTGCGCCACCCGGTGACGCAGCTCATGCCGCGGAAGGTGAAGACGGCGTTCACCGCCACCGACGAGGACGTTGCCATCACCGGGATCCACGACATCGGCTTCATCCCGCGCCTGCGCGACGGTGTGCGCGGCGTCGAGATCAGGGTCGGCGGCGGCACCTCGATCATGCCGCGGGTCGCGCCGACGCTGTACGAGTTCACCGAGCTGGACAACGGCGACTACCTGAAGGTCGCCGAGGCGTGCTGGCGGATCTTCGACCGCCAGGACTGGCTGCGGGTGAACCGTGCCCGCGCCCGGATCAAGGTCCTGATCGACAAGGTCGGCATCGACGCCTTCCGGGAGATGGTGGAGGAGGAGCTCCAGGGCGATTGGGTCGACGAGCGTGACTTCGACGTCGAGCGGCTGAAGCTGATGGACGACGAGGAGGCGAACGCGCCGGCGCCACCGGCCGCCTACTCGAGCCCCAACGGCGACCGATCGGAGTTCGACCACTTCCGCGAGGCGAACGTGAAGCCGCAGCGCCAAGAGGGATTCAGCGCCGTCGAGGTGAAGGTGCGCCGCGGCGACCTCACCCCCGAGCAGCTCCGGGGGCTGGCGGCCATCATGCGCGATCACACGGGCGGCTACGCGCGCACCACGGTGCAGCAGAACTTCGTCCTGCGCTGGGTGCGCGACGAGTCGGTCTACGAGGTCTGGGAGCGGCTCAACGAGCTCGACCTGGGCGACGCCGGCGCCAACGACATCACGGACGTCGTCAGCTGCCCCGGCACCGACAGCTGCAAGCTCGGCATCACCAGCTCGATGGGGCTGAACCAGGCGGTCCAGGAGCGCCTTGCCTCGATGCAGATCACCGATCCGCTGACGAAGCGCGTCCACGTAAAGATGTCCGGCTGCCCGAACGGCTGCAGCCAGCACCACATCGCCAACATCGGCTTCTACGGTGCCTCGCTCAAGGTCGGCGAACGAACCGTCCCCGCCTACATCGCCCACTTGGCGGGTAACTACGAGGGCGGCGAGGTCATCTACGGCCATCGCCTCAAGTCGCGGCTGCCCGCCAAGCGGGTGCCGGACGCGGTCGAGCGGTGGGTGCGCCTGTACGAGTCGGAGCACGACGATGGCGAGGAGTTCAACGCCTTCGTGGAGCGCGTCGGCACCGACCGCTTCGAGGCGGAGGTCACGGACCTCTCGATGCCCGTCGAGTTCAACCTCGAGAACATGGACCAGTTCATCGACTGGAGCCGCTCCGAGCCCTACAAGGTCGAGCGCGGCGAAGGCGAGTGCGCCGTATGAGCGCCCGTCAGATAGCACTCGAGACGAGGCCTCGGCCGCTTGACGCCGAACATGGCGACGTGCCAGGCGCGACCAACAATGGCGCCAACGGCAACGGACACCCGAGGCGCCTCCCTACCATCAGCGGCCGCGTGGTGGATCCGAGCGAGATCTCGGCCGAGGTCGAGGAGATGGGGGCCGAGGACGCGATCGCCTGGGCGATCGAGAACTTTGGATCGAGGCTTGGCTTCGCCGTGTCATTCCAGAAGACCAGCTCGGTGATCATCGACATGGCCCACCGGATCGATCCGAGCGTTCGCTTCTTCTACCTCGACACCGAGCTGCTCTTCCCGGAGACGTACGAGACCCGGGACGCACTCGCCGGCCGCTACGGGATCGAGTTCGAGCGCTTCGTCCAGAACAATCCGCCCCGGCTTCGCGAGCGCTGGGATGCGGGCGAGTGGGGCGAGGGTGACGACTGCTGCGCAACGCGCAAGGTCGACGCGATGCGGAGGGCGGTCGAGGGGACCGACTGCTGGGTCTCGGGCGTCCGCCGGGTCGACTCGGCGACGCGCGCCGAGGCCTCCCGGTTCGGCTGGGATCCCCGCTTCGACCGCTGGAAGCTGAACCCGCTCGTCGACTGGGACGACCGGGCGGTCTGGGGCTACATCAAGGACCATCACGTCCCGTACAACCCGCTCCACGACCAGGGCTACCCCTCGATCGGCTGCATGCCGTGCACCACGAGGCCGGGGGCGGACGGGGACCCGCGCGCAGGCCGCTGGGCCGGCACCGACCGCACCGAGTGCGGGCTCAACGGGTAAGTGCCTATCTCGACCCGCTAACCTCTCGCGCTCCCGATGGCCGCTGATCCTTCAACGGCTCTGGCGCTGACGCTCACCGCCCGCCAGGCCTCAGACTTCGAGTTGCTCGCCAACGGCGGCTTCGCGCCGCTGACCGGGTTCATGGGCTCGGACGACTGGCGATCCGTTGTGGAGGACATGCGCCTCACCTCGGGGGATATCTGGTCGATCCCGATCACGCTGCAGTCCGACCTCGACGTGAGCGAGGGCGATGTCGTCGAGCTCTCCGCTCCCAACGGGAAGAAGCTCGGGCGCCTGACGGTCGAGGAGGTCTGGGAGCGCGACACAGAGCTGGAGGCCGAGAAGGTCTACCTGACGACCGACGACGAGCACCCGGGCGTCGCCGCCATCCGGCAGGAGGGCACCCGCTCGATCGCCGGCAAGATCGCGGCCGACGCGCTGCCCGACCACGACGAGGCCTTCATGCGCCGCTACCAGACCACTGAGGAGTCGCGCAAGGCGTTCGCGGATCGCGGCTGGAAGCGCATCGTCGCCTTCCAGACCCGCAACCCGATCCACCGGGCGCACGAGTACCTGACCAAGGCCGCCCTCGAGATCTGCGACGGCCTCTACATCCATCCACTGATCGGCGAGACCAAGGAGGGAGACATCCCCGCGGACGTGCGGATGCGCTGCTACGAGGTCCTGATGGAGAACTACTACCACCCGGAGCACGTCATGCTCGGCGTGAACCCCGGGAAGATGCACTACGCCGGGCCCCGTGAGGCGGTGCTCCACGCGATCATCCGCCGCAACTACGGCTGCACCCACTTCATCGTCGGCCGCGACCACGCCGGGGTCGGCGACTACTACGGCACCTACGACGCCCAGCGCATCTTCGACGACATCGACATCGACAAGCTGGGCATCACCCCCCTCTTCTTCGAGCACACCTTCTGGTGCAACGAGTGCGAGGGCATGGCCTCGGCGAAGACGTGCCCACACCCGCAGGAGTCGCATCTCTTCCTGTCCGGCACGAAGGTCAGGGAGATGCTGGGGAACGGCGAAAAGCCGCCACCCGAGTTCAGCCGGGACGAGGTTGCCCAAATTCTCATCGACGCATATCGAAAGGAGAACGACTAAATGGCTTCCGAGCAAGGGTTCTGCCTCTGGTTCACCGGCCTCTCAGGCTCGGGGAAGACGACGATCACCACCCACTTGGTCAAGGAGCTCCGCCGGCGCGGATCAAAGCTCGAGGTACTCGACGGCGACATCGTCCGCGAGAACCTCTCCAAGGGCCTCGGCTTCTCGAAGGAGGACCGGGACACCAACATCCGCCGGATCGCGTTCGTCGCCGATCTGCTCTCCCGCAACGACGTGCCCGTGATCACCGCGGCCATCTCGCCCTACCGCGAGATCCGCGACGAGGCGCGCAAGAAGATGGGAGACCGGTTCATCGAGATCTACGCCCAGGCGCCGCTCGAGGTCTGCGAGGAGCGCGACGTCAAGGGCCTCTACGCCAAGGCGCGCTCCGGCGAGATCAAGGAGTTCACGGGCATCTCGGATCCGTACGAGCCCCCGGAGAACCCCGAGCTCCTGATCGAGACCGACAAGCAGTCGCCCGAGGAGTCAGCCCAGCAGATCCTTGACTACCTCGAGGGCCGCGGCCTGATCCCATCGGCCGAACTGGCAGCGACCAGCTAGCCCCACACTGCGAACAGAGCATGTGACACGAGCCCCGGCCGGGGCTCGTGTTCGTTTAGGCCCTCGGGGGAACTTGCGGCTCGCCCAGCCCGTACGTGTCGTACGCGCCGAAGCGCGAGAACGTCTTGTGCGTTGGGCCGTGGAAGTCCGACGAGCCGGTCGGGGTGAGGCCGAACTCCTCGCACAGGTCCAGGCAGTGCTGGGTCTGCGCCTTCGTGTGCGGCGGATAGAAGGTCTCGATGCCCTCGAGGCCGACGTCGCTCACGAGGCTCTCCACCAGGTCGCGGACCCGATCGGGCTCCGGAACGTCCCAGTACGGGTGCGCGACGACGGCCTTGCCTCCGGCCGCGTGGATCAGGTCGACGGCCTCGTTGGCGCTCGGCCAGCGCCGGGCGACGAAGGCCTTGGCACCCGGGACCAGGTACTCCTCGAAGAACGGGCCGAGGTCAGGGCCCGCGCCCGCGGCGCGGGCGATGTGAGGCCGGCCGATGGAGTCCGCGGCGCCGGCCTGGGCCACCGCATCCTCGAAGGTCACCTCGACCCCGTGAGCGTTCAGGCGCTCGATGATCTCGCGAGCGCGGTTGACGCGCTCCTGCTGGGCCCGGTCGCACGCGGGGGCGATTTCGTCGAGGTCCACCCAGTAGCCGAGCATGTGGAGATCGTCGGAGTACTTGTGCACGCAGGACATCTCCACGGCCGGAACGCATTCGATGCCGGCCTCCTCCGCGGCCGCCACCGCGTCGGGAACGCCCGCGACCGCGTCGTGGTCGGTCAGCGACATCACCGTCACGCCCGCCTCCGCCGCCGCGGTTGCGACCTCCCGCGGGGGCAATTGGCCATCCGATACCGTCGAGTGAGCTTGTAGATCGATCATGAAGCGCAGCATTCTTACGAAATGAGGATCACGGCAAAGGCCGACTACGCGGTGCGCGCGGCACTGGAGCTCGCTGCTGCGCCGGACGGTGAGCCCGTGAAGGGCGAGCACCTGGCCGAATCACAAGGGATCCCGCTGCAATTCCTGGAGCACATCCTGCTCGAGCTGAAGCACGCCCGGCTGGTCCGCGCCAAGCGCGGCGCGCGCGGTGGCTACTGGCTCGCGCGGCCCGCCGACGACATCACGGTCGCCGATGTGATCCGGGCGGTCGAGGGCCCGCTCGCCAACGTGCAGGACTGGGCGCCGGAGGACACCGAGTACCCGGGCCCCGCGGAGCGCCTGCGGGACGTGTGGATCGCGGTGCGCGCCAACCTGCGCGCGGTCCTCGAGCAGGTGACCCTGGCGGACGTCTGCGAGGACCGGCTGCCGGAGCCGATCGGCCGCCTGGTCAAGGACCCGGACGCCTGGATGAAGCGCTAGCTGACCTAAACCGCATTCGCAAGCGGTATTTCCCACCTCAAGTGGGGAAATAGCAGGCGAAAGCGGGTGCTAGCCTGCTCGGCCGGGAGTCTCCTCACCAACCTGATTGGAAAGCCCTAGAAGGTTGGAAACGTCCCCAGGCGGACGACTGAACGAATCATGGATCCGGTAATCGTCATCTTCGGTTTCGGGATCGGCCTGCTCATCGGCATGACGGGGATGGGCGGCGGATCGCTGATGACCCCCCTCCTGATCCTGCTGTTCGGGATCCAGCCCGTCACGGCGGTGGGCACCGACATCTTCTACGGCGCGATCACCAAGACCGCCGGCGCCTGGCGTCACCTCAAACACCACACCGTGCATCGCGCAATCGTGTTCTGGCTCGCCGTGGGCAGCGTCCCGATGGCAATCGCCGGCGTTTGGCTGATCGAGATCCTTCAGAGCAAGTACGGCGAGGACACGGTCAACCAGGTCGTGCTCGGGGCGGTGGGCGCCGCGCTGCTCGTGGTTGGCATCGCGACTCTGGTCCGGGCCTTGTTCCTGCGTGACGTGATCCCCGAGCGCTACGCGTTGCACCTCTACCGCCGGCACATCATCGCCGCGGTGATCACCGGCGCGACGACGGGCTTCGTGATCGGCCTTACCTCGGCTGGCAGCGGCACATTGATCGCCATCGTCCTGATCGCCGTGTTCCGCTTGACGCCTCAGCGCGTGGTCGGGACCGACGTCGTCCACGCGGCGATCCTCCTGTGGGCAGCCGGCCTCGCACACTGGGTCGGCGGGAACGTCGACCTCGGTCTCGCGGCCAACATCCTCGTCGGCTCGATCCCCGGGGTCCTGATCGGGAGCCAGCTCGCGGTCAAGATCCCGACCGGGTTCCTGCGCAACGCCCTGGGCGTGGTGATGATCGCCTCGGCCATCGTGTTGCTCGTCAAGGAGAAGGTGCCGACAGCGGTGCTGATCCCGTCTCTCAGCGTCGCCGCGCTGGTAGTCGTGGCCCTCTTCACATTCCAGATCGGCCTGCACCGCCAGCGCATGCGGCAGGACGAGGCCAAAGCGCTCGCAGCGGCAGCCAAAGCGGCCGGCTAACCCCGGCGCCGGGAGGCGGCCCGGATGGGTACGCTGCCCATGTGGACTTCGATCTGAGCCCGCGCGTCTCTGATCTGCGCGACCGCGTGCGGGCGTTCATGGCGGAGCACGTACTCCCCGTCGAACTGGAGGCGCTTCGCGCCCTCGATGACGAGGTGCGGCCCGGCACGCCCTACCCGCAGATCATCGTGGACATCCGCGCCAAGGCCCGCGAGGCCGGGCTGTGGAACCTCTTCATGCCGGACGAGCGCTACGGCGCCGGGCTCACCAACTGGGAGTACGGGATCATCTGCGAGGAGACCGGCCGCAGCCCCGCGATCGCCCCGATGGCCTTCAACTGCTCGGCGCCGGACACGGGCAACATGGAGATCCTGGCCGAGCACGGCACCGAGGAGCAACGTGCCCAATGGCTCGATCCGCTCCTCGAGGGAGACATTCGCTCCTGCTTCTCGATGACCGAGCCCGAGGTCGCCGGCTCTGACCCGACCACCCTGCGCACCCGCGCCGAGCTCGTCGACGGCGAGTGGGTGCTGAATGGCCACAAGTGGTTCACGTCGGGCGCAGTGGGCGCCTCGGTGGCGATCGTCATGTGCGTGACCGATCCCGACGCCCACCAGTATGCGCGGGCGTCGATGATCCTGGTCCCCATCGACAACCCGGGGTTCAACCTGATCCGCCCCGTTCCCGTCATGGGCCACGACGGCGGCCCGGGGCATTGCGAGATCCGCTACGAGGACTGTCGTGTCCCCGAGACGAGCCTCCTCGGCCCCCGCCAGGCCGGCTTCGTGATCGCCCAGGACCGGCTCGGACCCGGGCGCATCCACCACTGCATGCGCGCGATCGGCACCTGCGAGCGAGCGATCGAGATGATGTGCCGCCGCGCCAACACCCGCGAGGCGTTCGGCGGCAAGCTCGCCGACAAACAATTCATTCAGGATTTCATCGCCAAGTCGCGGATGGAGGTCGAGCAGGCTCGCCTGCTGACCCTGATGGCGGCCTGGAAGATGGACACACAGGGCAAGCGCGAAGCTCGGCGCGAGATCTCGATGATCAAGGTGGTCGCGGCGAACGTCGTCATGGACGTCCTCGACCGCGCGATCCAGGTCCACGGCTCCCTCGGCATGTCCGACGACACGCCGCTCGCGGGCATGTGGCGCTTCTCGCGCATGCTGAAGGTGGCGGACGGCCCCGACGAGGTCCACAAGATGGTCATCGCCCGCCGCGAGCTCAATCACTGGGCGAAGGAGGACGAGGGCGCCTCCGACGGCGCCGGGTCCGCCGAGGCGGCCCGGGACGCGGCTACGGCGAAGGCCTGAGCCGCTGTCCGTCTAG
Source organism: Solirubrobacterales bacterium (assembly GCA_035634715.1). Lineage (GTDB taxonomy): Bacteria > Actinomycetota > Thermoleophilia > Solirubrobacterales > 70-9 > AC-56. The sequence continues at coordinate 49 of DASQCL010000159.1, read as the reverse complement.
CGCAACCGTCGCTCGGCCTGGTCCGCGCCCTCAGCGAGCCGCTCGACCA
>DASQCL010000158.1:0-4556 GCA_035634715.1 Solirubrobacterales bacterium | reverse complement strand
GCGGACCCGATCGCCGAGTGGCTCGACGAGAGCTCCACGGCGGGCAAGCCGCCGCTCCAGCGCCAGGGCAACCAGCAGCGGATCGCCGACGTGGCCACAGAGATCGAGGCTGCCCGGCTCCTGATCCAGCGCGCGTCGTGGATGGGCCGCAACGGCATCCCGATGACAGGCGGCCAGGGCTCGATGTCGAAGCTCAAGGGCGGCGACGTCGCGATGTGGGCGACCCGGACGTGCATGGACCTGGTCGGGCCCGTCGCGCAGACAAAGGACACGCCACTCGAGAAGTGGTTCCGCGACGCGAAGATCTACCAGCTGTTCGAGGGGACGGCCGAGATCCAGCGGCTGGTCATCTCGAGGATGCAGGCAGCCGAGTACCGCGAGCGCCTGCGAAACGGCGCGGACATCGCCGCGGAGGCGATGCAGAACGGCGCCGCCACCAACGGAAGACCGGCGGCGTCCGGGAGCGGCGCCGCCCCGACCGACGAGCGCACCGCCACGGTTTCCTGAACCCCTAGGGGGTCATGCGTTGAGCGCCTCGTCAAGGAGTTCAAGTCTCGAGCGCCTCGTCCGATGTAGAGGGCGATGGATCGCGCGCTGCAGTACCTGTCCGGAGGAGTGGCTTCCACCGCGCTGATCGCAGGCGCGATCGCGGCGTTCATCTCCATCACCGCGCTCGTGGGGGACACCAACTTCCCCAACGGAAGCTCGGTCCAACCGCCCGCCGGGCCGCACTCCGTGCGGATCGCCGAGCCAAGCCAGCCGCCCGCAGGGCCGGGCCAGCCGCCCGCTGGGCCCATCGCAGTCGCGGCGCCGCCGACGCTGACCGCGTCCTCGCCTGGGGCAGTCCACCAGCTCGCGTTGGTCGGCCGCGCGCTCAGCGAGGGCACGACACAGAGCGGCTCCGGTACCGCCGGCCGCCACGCGGCCGGGCCCTCGCCGAGTGCCGGGAGCGGTCGCGGGGGTACGCAGCCTGGCCCACAGGGCGGGGGCGGCGGCACCCACTTGAGTCCAGTCGGCGGGAACGGATCGCCGCCGTCCGGGGGAACCGACCCATCAGCCCCGCCCTCAGCGGCGCCCGCGCCGGGAGGCACTCCCCCGCCCACGTCCGGTGGCGGCACGCCGGCGAGCACGCCGCCGTCCGGGGGAACCGGCCCGCCCTCAACGCCCCCGGGCCTGGCGACCAAGCCCGGCGGGCTCCCTCCAGGCCTCGCCAAGAAGCCCGGCGGGCTCCCGCCCGGCCAGGCCAAGAAGGGCTGAGCCAAGCCACTTCCAGCCACGTGAGCGGTGCCGGGCGGCTGACGCCCCCGCGCCGTTCCCTTCGATGACACCATTGAGACGTGGCAACCGACTCAACGGACGCCCACGGCCCGGCTGACTCGCGGGGACCGGGGTCGCACACTCACGGCGCATCCTCGGACGCGGATCGCACGAAGCTCGCGATCGCGCTCGCCCTCATCGTCGGGTTCATGGCCCTCGAGGTCGCGGCGGGGATCATCGCCCACTCGCTGGCGCTCCTCTCCGACGCCGCTCACATGCTCACGGACGCCGCCGCGATCGGCCTCTCGATCTTCGCCATCCACCTCGCCAGACGACCCGCGGAGGGATCACTGACCTTCGGCTTCCGGCGGATCGAGATCCTCTCAGCGCAGGTGAACGGCATCACGCTCCTCGTGCTCGCCGCGGTGATCGTCTTCGAAGCGATCCAGCGCCTCATTACGCCCCCGGAAGTCAAGGGCGGGCTGATGCTCGCCGTGGCGCTCGCCGGCATCGTGGTGAACCTGGCAGCCGCCTGGACCCTGGCGCGAGCGAACCGCCAGAGCCTGAACGTCGAGGGATCGTTCCGGCACATCGTCACCGATCTCTACGCCTTCATCGGGACCGCGATCGCCGCGGCCCTGATCCTGCTCGTGGGGTTCGAGCGCGCCGACCCAATCGCCTCGCTCATCGTGGCCGGGCTGATGTTTCATTCCGCGTACTTCCTGCTCCGTGCCTCGGGGCGCGTGTTCATGGAGGCAGCGCCGGAGGACGTCGATCCGAACGAGATCGGCGAGGCACTGCTCGCGATTCCGGGCGTCGTGGAGGTCCACGACCTCCACGTGTGGGAGGTGTCCTCGGGGTTCCCGGCTCTCTCAGCCCATGTCCTGGTGGGGCAGGAGGCCGACTGCCACCGCGCCCGTCTTCAACTGGCGGACCTGCTCGAGAAGCGGTTCGACATCCACCACTCGACGCTGCAGGTCGAGCACCGTCCCGAGCGGCTCCTGCATATTCGTCAGTAGCCCGGCGGGTGCCGGACGGTGAAACCGTGCGGGTAGGGAAGCGCGGGATGCCAGCGCGGACCCGAGCCCTGGGCGTCGCCGACCGTGTCCCAGCGTAGGCCGGCGATCACGGCGTAGGTGTGACCGGCGTTCGCGTAGACGGTGACCCACCTTCCCGGCCCCGGCGCGCCCCATGACTCGAGCTGGCTCGAGGCGAGCGGCGCGGACAAGAATCCGCCGCCGGCCAGCGCGTAGCTGACGGCGCCCGAGCAGTCGTAGCCGCGGGACTGCCAGGACGAGTGCCCGCCGCCCCAGACGTAGGGGGTGCCGACGATCTGGTTCGCGGCGCTGATCGCTCGCTTGACCGCGTCCGGGGCGCCCGGCGGGGCGAGGGCGACCCCGTGAAGGAGGATGGCGCTTCGGCTGGCGGGGAGGTTCCCGACGCCCGCCATCGTGTGGGCGGTCATCGACTTGCCCACCCCACCGCTGGGAGGGCTGAACGAGCCATTGGTGCCGGCGGACGCGGCCGGCATCTTGGACGGATCACCGCGGACGAGCTTCACCTTCGGCGCGGACCTGGCCGAACGCTCCTGGGCGCGGGAGGCGACGTCGAGGTGCTGCGGGCGGGGCGGCTTCTGCTCGCTGATCGGCTTCCCGTTCGCCGACCCTGTCCGGATGACGATCCTCTGCGCCTGCGGAGCCGGGCCGGATGCCTCGCCGCAGCCGTACAGCGCTGCCGCACTCAACGCGAGCACCACGGCCGCCGATGCACACCGGCGAGCCCGGGCGCGGTGCTCTCCTCGTCGCGGTTCGACAGGCATAGACTCGGGGATTGTCGCGGACCGAGCCCGTGCGCGCGAGGCGCACCCCGAACCGACGTGATTCGATAGCGGTCCCGGGGCTCCTCCCGGATCCTGAAATATGCGTTGCAGCAGGGATAATTGGTGTTAAGAACTGCTAGCAAACAGTCTCGCGCCTGCTAGGGTCGCCGCCAACATTTGTGCCGAGTCCATCAGGCACCGCCGGGTGGAACGGGGGAACCAAATCCCTGGGGCGAATGGTCGACGAGCCAAAGGGCTCCGCTGGCCAAGCGCGTCTCGTCCGCGCTAGCCCGTCAGCTAACCCCGTAGGCATCAGAGCGAGACATGAGAACGCGGAACAACCGACCGGGACCCAGACGCCGATCCATCGCGCTCGCGCTCGCGGGTGCGCTGATCGTGCTCGCCGCGCTCACCGTGGCCAGCGGTGCGCCCGCGCAGTCCCTCCAGCAGATACAGCAGAACCTCAACGACTCGCGGTCGCAGCTCGACCAGAAGCAGTCGCAGCTCCAGGACGCCAAGGACCGCGAGGGCGTGCTCTCCACGACGATCCAGAAGTACGGCGACCAGCTGGACCAGCTGCGCAACCAGGTCGCGTCGCTCCGTAATCAGATCTCGATCGCACAGGCGCAGCTGAACAAGAAGGAGGCGGAGCTCAAGGAGGCGAAGGTCCGCCTCGAGCAGCTCCGCGCGAAGCTCAAGCGGTCGCTCCGCGTTCTGCGCCAGCGGCTCGTCGGGATCTACGAGTCGAACAGCCCGGATGCGATGACGGTGATCCTCAACTCGCACGGGCTCAGGGACATGCTCACGCGCTACGACTACCTCCAGCGGATCCAGTCCCAGGACACCTCGATCGCCGTCCGCGTGAAGAGCCTTCGTAACCAGGAGAAGCAGACGGTCGACCGGGTCCGCGCGGCGCGCAACGCGATCGCCGACAAAAAGGCTCAGCTCGAGCAGTCGCAGGCGGCGCTCGAGGCCAAGCAGAGCGACCTGGCAGACGCGCAGGCGAAGGACCAGCAGCTCCTGGGCCAGGTCAAGACCACCCAGGATCACCTCGAGGGCGACATCGGCACCATCTCCGATCAGATCGCGTCCCAGCTCCAGGCCCAGCAGCAGGCCGAGGCGGCCCAGGCCGCGGCGCAGGCCCAGTCCTCGTCGACGGGCGCGACGGCGCCGACGGGCCCGGTCCAGGGCGAGAGCTCCTCGGGGATGATCTGGCCCGTGAACGGCCCAATCACTTCGCCGTTCTGCGAGCCGCGACCGTGGGAGGCCTGCCACCCGGGCATCGACATCGGCGTCCCGACCGGGACGCCCATCCACGCGGCTGCCGCCGGCACCGTGGCGATCGCCGGCCCGGAGTCCGGCTACGGCAACTACACCTGCATCGACCACGGCGGCGGTCTCTCCACCTGCTACGCCCACCAGGAGTCGATATCGGTCTCCGTCGGCCAGCAGGTGAGCCAGGGCCAGGTGATCGGGATCA
>DASQCL010000157.1:0-9162 GCA_035634715.1 Solirubrobacterales bacterium | reverse complement strand
TCTCCCTTGCGGGTCTGGGCGCACCGCCCGGCGAAGCGCTCTACGGGGCCACCAAGCACGGGGCAATCGCTTTCAGCCTCGGCACCCTGGCCGACCTGCGCCGGGAGGGCACCAAGGACGTGCACATCTCGTGCGTGTGCCCGGACGGCATCCTGACTCCGATGATCGCCGACAAGCTCGACGACCCGGACGCCGCGCCCTCGTTCTCGGGCCACCTGATGCCGGCCACCGAGGTCGCGCCCCATGTGGCGAGCCTGCTCGATCGACCACGCCCCGTGCTCGCGGTGCCCCGCTGGCGCGGCGTGCAGGTCCGCATCCTCGACGCCTTCCCGGGCCTCTTCCTGCGCCTCGTGCCCCTGTTCATGGCCGACGCCCGTCGCCGGCAGCGACGCTGGAAGAAGCGGATCGAGGCGGGCAAGGGGCCCTGAGATAGCCGCACAGAACACCCCCCGGCCCCGCGGGATCCGTTTCCGGCTGCGAAATCCAGTCTCGGCACTAGCGGCGCAGGAATAGAGAAGCCCCGCCGAGGCGGGGCTTCTCCGTAGCAGGCCTGTAAGCCGGATTCTGTCTTGCGCGGTCATCTGTCTGATGGGGCCTAGGTCCCCATCGGTCCCGTTTGCCGGGATCCTGCGGCCCACCTGGACCTCGCCGGGTCGGGTCAGCGGTCCTGCTTGGCCTTGCACCGGACGGGGTTTGCCCTGACGCGCCTCGTCACCGAGGCGCCGGTGCGCTCTTACCGCACCTTTTCACCTTTGCCTGTACGCGACTCACGTGTGGTCGCGCCATCGGCCGTTGTTTTCTGCGGCACTTTCCCGCGGCTTTCGCCGGGTCGGGATTACCGACCGTCCTTGCCCTGTGGTGTCCGGACTTTCCTCGAGGTATCACCCCCGCAACCGCATGGCCTGCGACGTCAAGTGTAAGCCCGAAGCGGGTCAGCTGAGCTCGGCGCCGCAGCCGCTGCATACGCCCGCCCGGGTCATCTCCCCCGAGCAGACGGGACAGGACGCGCGGTCGGCGCTCGCGAGCTCCCGCCAGGTGGCGAGGATCGAGTCCTCGAGGGTCGGCCCCTGGGGGTCGAACAGCCGCTGGGCGGGTGGCTCAGCGGTGCCGCGCTCGGCGCCGCGGACGCTCGGCTCGCGTGTGGCCACGGCGCTCATCGGACCCTCCGGAACACCCCCACGACCCGCCCCAGCACCTTTGCGTCACGGGTGCGGATCGGCTTGAAGTCCTTGTTCGCAGGCTGCAGGCGGACCCGGTCCTTCTCGCGGAAGAACCGCTTCACCGTGGCCTCGTCCTCGATCAGCGCGACGACGATCTCGCCGTTTCGCGCCGAGCTCGCCTGCTGCACAACGACGTAGTCGCCGTCGAGGATCCCGGCGTCCTTCATCGACTCGCCCTTCACCTGGAGGATGAAGTCGCCGTCGTCGCCCCCGAGGACCGATGGAAGCTCGAGGTACTCCTCGATGTTCTCCTCGGCGAGGACCGGCTCGCCCGCCGCTACCTGACCGACCACTGGAATGCTCGATGCCTGGACCGCGCGCTTCGCCTTGCCGACGAGGAGCTCGATGGCCCGCGGCTTCGTCGGATCGCGCCGCAGCAGTCCCACCTTCTCCAGGTTCGCCAGGTGCGCATGCACCGTGGACGACGAGTGAAGCCCAACCGCCTTGCCGATCTCACGGACCGTTGGCGGGTACCCGGTCTTCGACGCGTAGCTGCGGATGAAATCGAAGATCTCCTTCTGGCGCTTCGTCAGATCCACGGGGTCAACTCCTTGTCGCCTCGTTCACGGGAACACATGTTCGTAGAGTAACCCCTGCCGCGGACGGAAGCAAGCCCTCTAGAATCGTGGTCCCTCAGGCGCCTGTGGCGGAACTGGTAGACGCGCAAGGTTGAGGGCCTTGTGAGCTTTTTAGGCTCGTGGAGGTTCGACTCCTCTCAGGCGCATTCTTCGACCAAGCGAGCATTGGCCGCCCTGGGCGACCGGCCATCTCGTTCAGCTAAGGTCGCTCGGCCCGCTGGGACCTCGCACGTTCTCTCTGCCCTTCGAGCCCGCCGACTCGAGGGAGCGAGAAACGAGCGTCCTCATGAACGATGAGTCCAGAGGATCGGATTGAGCCGCGATCGGCCGATCGGCGGCGGCCGCCACGGCCTGCTCAGCCGGGTGCTCGAGCGGCGCCGGCTGGACGTGGATGAAGACGAGCCGCAGCCCCAGCGTCAGGACGTTCCGGCAACGGACGTTCGGATCGCTTCGCTGGAGCGGCGTGTCAACCACCTGGAGAAGCTCGTGGAGGGTCTCCAGGACGCGATCCACCGCGACTCCCTCCGCCGCGGCCACCAGATCCAGGAGCTCGAGGACAGGACAGACCCTGCGGAGATGTCGCGGGCGATCGCGAAGCACTCCCGCAAGCACGGCTTGTGACGGCTATCGGCGGCTACGGTGACTCGAGCTGCCGTTGGAGCCGTTCGAGCGGACGGACCGTCCACCGTCGAACTCCTGTGAGAGTCCGAGGCTGGCCGCCACTCGCCTCATCTCGGCGCGCTGGTCGGGCAGGACCAGGCTGACGGCGGTCCCATCCCGGCCCGCTCGGGCGGTGCGGCCGACGCGGTGGACATAGGCGTCCCGATCGCCGGGGATGTCGAAGTTCACGACGTGCGTGATGTCGTCCACGTCGATTCCCCGTGCGGCGACATCGGTCGCGACGAGGACGTCGACGCTCCCTTGGGCGAAACCGGCCAGCGCCTTCTGGCGCTGCGACTGCGAGCGGTTTCCGTGCATGGCGACCGCGTGGACGTGCTGCTTTTCCAGCCGCCTGGCGAGACGGTCGGCGCCACGCTTCGTCCGCACGAAGACGAGCGTCCGTCGCCGCTCGGAGTGGCCCAACTCTTCCATGAGCGTGGCGACCTTCGCCTCACGGCTCAGGTGCACGAAGCGGTGCTGGACCTTCCCCGTGTCCTCCGCCGGGGGCTCGTACACGTGGCGACGGGCATCGCGCGTGTGTTCGCGCGCCTGCTTGCCGGCGGCGCCCTCGAGGGTCGCGGAGAGAAACAGCGTCTGGCGCTTGCGCGGGGTCATGGCGACGATCCGGTCGACGGTCGGCTTGAAGCCCAGGTCGAGCATCCGATCGGCTTCGTCGAGGACCAGGATGCGAACGTCGCGAAGGCTCACGGCCCCGCGACCGAGGAGGTCCTCCAAGCGTCCCGGTGTGGCGACGATGACCTGCGCTCGCGCGGCGCTCTTGGCCTGCTTTTGGATGCCGACGCCGCCGTACACGGCCGCAATCCTCAGGTTGCGGCTTTGCATCGCACCTTCCAGTTCCTCGACTATCTGGGCGGCGAGCTCGCGGGTCGGCACCAGCACGAGCGCAGCGGGCGCGCGATCGCTCTGGGCGAGGCGCTGGGCTATGGGCACGCCGAACGCAAGGGTCTTTCCGGACCCCGTCGGCGATTGGACTAGAACGTCGTTTCCGGCGAGAACGTCGCCGATGACAAGCTCTTGGATGGGAAACGGGCGCGTGATTCCGCGCCTCTTCAGCGCGTCCACAAGGGGACGCGAAACGCCTAGATCGGCGAATGACATGTGGTGCAACTCCTTTTTGTGAGTGTTCGGGAATCCAGAAACCCGGACGCACTCGGAGTGCACGGAAAGACGGAACTCCTCGGGTGCCGATGCGGCAGCCCGATGGCACGCACGGTAGCAGGGGGTTGTCTCGCCGCGTCGGGACAGCGCTCGCTCCGGTCCTCGTGGTGCATTGGCTTGCCAGCGCTAGACTCAACGTACGCGCCGGTTGGGCCTTCACCTCCTCCTCCGCCCTTCATTTGACCCCGGCTCGACAGCGAGGAGAGGGAAAGTGAGGCCGGAATGGCTGCGCACCCGGACTCGCAGGAGCGAGTCGACGATCAAACGACGGTTTCCGCCGAGATCGCCCGGTCGCTCGGAGCCGTCTGGCACCGCTTCTCGGGCAGCAGGCCCAAGACGATGAGCGTCGAGGTCAAGAGCGACGTAGTGCGGTGTGTGATCGAGGAGGGTCCAGCCGAGGATGCGGTCGAGGTCGCGGATGGCGAGGTCGCGCCCGAGGCCCCTGCCGGCGTCGGCTCGCCGCGCTTCGGCTACGACGCCACCGCGGTGGTCGCTCGTGCGACCCACCAGCGCGTGATCGCGTTCATTCCGAAGCGGGACGGTAAGACGCAGATCGTCACGCAGACGTACATTCTCGATCGTCCCCGGCAGCGCTTCTAGCTAGCCCGGCGACCGTCGGGCTGTGACAGTCGCGGAGATCGCCGCCGCGGCGGCGGCCGGCGGCGGCGCGGGCGCCGCGAACGCGGTGGCCGGCGCCGGGTCCCTGATCACCTTCCCCACGCTGGTCGCGCTGGGGATACCCGCGCTGTCGGCGAACGTCACGAGCACCGTCGGGCTCGTCCCCGGCGCCGTCGGCGGCGCGATCGGGTATCGCGCGGAGGTGCGGCACCAGCGGCGGCGCATCGTCTGGTTCGTCGTCCCCATGCTCGTTGGCGCGGCCATCGGGACAGCACTGCTGCTGATCACGTCGAACGCAACCTTCGAGCTGGTCGTCCCGGTGCTCGTTGCCGGCTCCTGCCTGCTGCTCCTCCTCCAGCCCCGGCTCGCGCAGCGGCTGACGCGGCACGGGAGCGAGCGCTCCCCGCTCTTCGTCGCCGGCCTGACCGGCGCGGGCGCCTACGCCGCCTACTTCGGATCGGCGGTCGGCATCATGCTGATCGCCCTGCTGACCCTGTTCGTGGACGAGACCGTCCAGCGGCTGAACGCCGTGAAGATCGTCCTCGCCGGGCTCGCGAACCTGCTCGCTGCTTGCGTCTATGCATTCCTCGCGCCGGTCAACTGGGAGTTCGCGGTGACCCTCATGGTCTCCTCGCTGATCGGCGGCCAGCTCGGGGCGCACGGGGCCCGGCGGATCTCTGGCGACACCCTGCGCATGGGCATCGCCATCACCGGTCTCGTGGTCGCCGTCGTGCTGGGCGTGGAGTTCTACGGGGGCTAGAGCCCGCGGCGATCGGCTTCGGCACGATCGGCCTCGCCTCGTAGATCGGCCAGCCGCCGCGAGACGTCAGGTCGATGTCCAGCGCGCGCCGAACCGTCGCGGAGGCGCCGGGTCAACCGGACGCCGCCGGCAGTCCGACCGACGCGACCGCGTCCGCAGGGTCGCGGTAGATGTCCAATCGGCCGGCCCGGCCGCGGCGGATGGTCACGACGATGGCAATCGGTGTGTCCACGCTCAGGCCGCTTCCCCGCCCTCGGGCCGACAGCCTCACGAAGACCACCATCCGGTCCGGGGGGATGCCCACGAGCCGCTCGGGCTCGAGGCGAACGGCGTCGAATGCCTCGTGAACCTCGTCCATCAGCTCGAGCCACCCCTGATAGCCGTGAAAGGTCCCGACCGTCCCGAGCACCTCGGCCGCCTGGTTCGTCACCGCCTCGCGGTCGAAGACGGCCGCCGGCAGCGAGCCGGTGCGGTTGAAGCGGTCGAACGCGCACCGCACGACCCGCATTGCCTGCACGAGCACCGGCCGCCCCTTCGGCACGAGCCGCCAGGAGAGCTGTGGCAGCCCCGGGATGCCGGCGAGCGTGACGTAGAAGCGCTGCCATCCCGGGCTGCTCGGCCGGCGCGGTGTGAGGACCAACGTCCGCTGCGCTGAGATGCCGCCCTCCATTCGAGGTCAGGCGCTCGGCCGCAGGAAGCTCGCCGCCGCATCGATCACGTCGGGGCGATCGAGCCACGGCCAGTGGCCGGCGTTCTCGATCAGCTCCAGCTGCACCTCGCCCCCGAGCGCGTCCGCGTACCCACGGCCGAACTCGACCCCGAGGTACGGGTCGCCGGTGGGCCACAGAATCAGGGCGGGGCACCGCAGCTCAGCGAGGCGAGTGCCGGCACGGGCGAGGACCTCGGGCGGCGACGACCTGTACAGGCCCAGAATCGCGTTGCGGGTCCCGCGGTCGAAGTCCCGCCAGATGCGGTCGACGAACCATGCGGGCAGTGGGCCTGGTGCCGTGTTCGACTGCCGTGAGATCTGCTTGAAGCCCCACTTCGACGAGGTCGCCATGAAGAGCTCGCCCATCAGCGGCCGGCGCCAGATGCGCGCGACCCAATGCCAGTGGTACCCGGGGAGAAACGGAACCGACGCGTAGACGATCAGGCGCTCGATCCGCTCCGGAAAGCGCTGCGCGAGGGCCAGGCCGACCACCCCCCAGTCGTGAACGACGAGCGAGAAGCGCTCCACCCCCACCGCGTCGACGAACCCCTCGAGCCACCGGTCGTAGCCCGCGATCGAGTAGTCGAAGCCTGGCGGTTTCTCCGACGAGCCGAATCCCGGCAGGTCCGGGGCGATGCCGCCGGTTCGCTCGAGGTGAGCCAGCCAGTCCCAGGAGGCGGTCGGGACGCCGTGGACGTAGAGGATGTTCGGGCCGTCGTCGTCACGGGCCTCCCGATAGTGGGTCCGCAGCCCCGCGACCTCCATCTCGCGCTCAACGACCTCCGTCATCCCCCGCGTTTCTACCACCGCGTCAGTGGACGTCGAGGAACGTACGGATCAATGCGGCGAGCGTCTCCGGATGATCGGCCATGAACCCGTGCCCGCAGTTCGGAAAGCTGGCGAGCCAGGCGCTCGGGATCGCATTCGCGAGGGCGCTCGCGTTCGGGGGCGGGAACACGGCGTCCTCTTCGCCGGTCGCCACCAGCGCCGGACAGGAGATCCGGGCCACGTCGGAAGCGTCGCGTTGCTCCCATCCCTCGAGCGCCTGCCACTGGCGCCCGAGCAGGTCCGGCGATAGCTGCGACCTCGCCGCGGCGACGTTTTCGCCGAACTCCGCGTCCACTGCCGCGGCGCGCTCCGGGGGGAAGAGCAGCGCGATCAGGCGGCTCGCCTGCTCGCGGGGCGTCCCGGAGACGTCTCGCAGGCGCGCGAGCACCTCCGGGTCTGCCGGAACGCCGAGCTCTCCCCCGCCGCTCGTCGAGAGCAGCACCAGCTTCGAGACCTTGCCGGGGTGGGAGAGCGCGAGCGCGAGCGCGACGCAACCACCCATCGACCAGCCGAGAAGGGCGGGCCGCGACAGGCCGAGCGCATCGATCACCCCGGCGACGTCGGCCGCCAGGTCGTCGACGGTAAACGCCAGCCCGTCGTCCGGCGACTCCCCCATGCCCCGGTTGTCCAGGAGTACTAGCTCATGCCGCTGGGCGAGACCGGCGAGGAAGGTGGGATCCCAGTCGTCCCTGGTCGCCGCGAAGCCGTTCACCACCACGAGCGGCGGCCCCTCGCCCATCCGGCCGTAGGCGAGCGTCCGGTCCCCGACCGTGCAGGTCGTCACCGCGCCGACACGGTCAGCTGGACGCGGGGCTCTCGGCGGGGCCGCTCCTGCGCCAGGGCGTCCACCAGTGACGGCGCTGCTCCTCCTCCTCAGTCGCGGCCACCTCGTGCCGGGCGCTGAGATCCCAGAACAGGAGCGTGCGGCCGATGGCGACGTACGGGACCAGCAGGGCGAACACGATCGTGCCGACGATGTTGGCCCAGACGAGCGGCAGCGGGGTGAAGATCAGGGCGAAGCCGAGGATCGGCCCGGTGGCGACGCTGATCAGCCACAGGAGCGCGGCGACGCGAACGGTCCGCCACCAGTTTCCCCGGACGAGCCGGGTGCTGCCATGGAACGCGGCCCGCATCCCCGTGTCCTTGAACATGATCTCCTGCTGCACGAACTGCCACTGGACGTATTTCCAGATCGCGAACGGGATGCCGATGATGGTCAGCGCGATCAGGAGCACGAGGATGGAGTTGAGGATCTGACCGAGGACGACCCTCCGGAAGCGCTGGAGCATGTCTCGGAACGCGCTCGCGTAGCTTGCTTCCTCCCCGAGCTCCAGATCACGCAGATACGCGATCGCGATCGCCGCGACGACGGCGTAGCCGAGCGGGTTTGCGGCGTCGCGGATGTACGTTTCGACGCCCGTCTCGCCGGTCAGCGCGACGGCCGCCTGCTCGATTCCGTAGACCGCCGCGAGGATCGGTATCGACGTCAGCCCCACGAGGACCATCGGCCGCCAGTGACGACCGTACAGCTGCCTGGCGGCCCGTAACAGCTGACCGACTGCGCGTTCCTGGCGGAGGGGCGTGAGCTCGACCGGCCGCCACTTCGTCAGCCTCACGAGGACGACGATCAGCAGGATGAAGCCGAGGACTATCCCGGCCGCCGCGAGCGTCGACTTGGCCTCGAGGTTCACCAGGTGGGACAGGGTCGCGACCGTCCCGCAGAAGGTGCCGGTGACCTGCGGACCGAGGAAGAAGCCGCTGGGGAGCTGCGGGCTCCGATCGCGCACCCCGGACATCCAGGTGAACGGCTCGTCCCACTGCAGCTTGTCCATCGGCCCGTGGGGGCCGTTGGCGTAGCCCTTCTCCTTCTGGCCCCAGCGGCCCTCGAAGGTGAGCCACTTGAACGGGCCGTTGACGCGCGGGTTCGTCGGGATCAGCACCGGCTTGGGCTCCACGCGCCGGACCGGTGAGGTCGTGTTGTCGCACCCGAGGCCGGAACCGCCCTGCGCGTTCTCGACGAAGACGGCCGACGAGTAGAACGTGGCGTGAGAGCCCGCCGCCGGGTAGACGACCGGGTGGGTGCCCTCCTTCTGGACCTTTGGGTCGTCCCAGGAGCCCTTCTCGCCGCCTTCGTGCTGGAACAGGGCGATCTCCGACGGGCCCGTCGCCAGGGCCTGGCGCGGCGTGCTCCCGTCGAAGGCGATCTGCATCCCCTCCCAGTCGCCCTCGTGGAGGTCGTTGAACTGGTTGAAGTAGTAGAAGAACCAGTACTGCACCACCAACCCGGTGTGGCCCTCCTCCGTCGCAATGCGGGCGTAGGTGATCGGCGGGGCCTTGCCGGCGTCCTTGAGCGCCTTGAAGGCCTTGGAGTAGTTGCAGCCCGGGCTCAGCGGATCGCCGGGAATGTTCAAGTGGTACCCGTCCCCCAACCCGGCGACGTCGGCGGCGGTCGGCGCCTTGGTCACGAGCTTCCCGTCGGGCGCGTCGAGCTGCGTCTGCGGGTTGTCGAGAAACACGCCGACCGTGGTCGGCTCGAACTGCTCCTGCGCGGGGTCGCAGATGTCCGTCTGCGCACGCAGCATCGTGATCGGCGAATAGGTGTCGACGAGC
>DASQCL010000156.1:0-3175 GCA_035634715.1 Solirubrobacterales bacterium | reverse complement strand
GTCGTGGTCAGAGAGAACCGTCTCCCGAGGGTGCCAGGGCGGTATTGAACCCAGCCTTGGTCAGCCCGTCCTGGATGCAGTGGGTCGCGGATTCGGCCTGGCTTGAGATCAACCCAGCCCTCTCGAAGCTCTGGACGAGGACGTTGAAGTAGTCCGACGAGGCGATCGGGGTGCCGCGGCGAGGGCTGCGGCGATCAGAAGACCCGCGACGGCCCCTGCCGCGGTGCGGTTGAATGGGGAAGTGCCCACCTGAACAACTCTTTCCGGATTCGGGAACCCGCGTAGATTAGGGACAGTGACCACGACGGATTGGGCAGACGTCGGGGCCGAAGGCGCATCCGATCTCCGCTTCGCGCACTGGGCGGCGGTGCGGCGGGGCGCTCTGGTCCTCTATTTCGCGTCGCTGATCGCCTGGAGCGCCGTGTACGGCATCCCGGTCCAGCGCGAGCTCGTGGTGCTCTGGATTTGCGGGGCACTCGCCTGCGCGTCGCTCGGGCGGCCCCCGCGGGAAATCCTTCAGCTCGTGCTCGACTGGCTCCCGATGGTCGTGGTCCTGAGCGCCTACGACTTCAGTCGCGGCGCCGCGGACTCGTTCGGGATCGGCGTCCACGTGCACCCGATGATCGACTTCGACCGCTTCCTGTTCTTGGGCCAGACGCCGACCGAATGGCTCCAGGCCCACCTGAACGGGCCCGGCGTCGCCTGGTGGGATGTGGCCTTCACGCTCATCTACACGTCGTACTTCATCGTCCCCTTTGCGGTGGCGGGCGTCCTCTGGGCCCGCGACAGGCTCGCGTTTCGGCGCTTCACCAACCGCGTGGTGACGCTCGCGCTCGTGGGGCTGGGGACCTACATCGCCTTCCCCGCGGCACCGCCCTGGATGGCGGCGCAGGAGGGCCTGCTCCAGGGCGTCCAGCGCACCACCGGTGACGGGTGGCAGGTGCTCGGCGGGGGCACCGCCGGGCTCTTCTCGGAGGGCCAGGCGAGCGTCAACCTCGTCGCCGCCGTGCCCTCCCTGCACTCCGCCTTCACGGCCCTCGTCGCGATGTTCCTGTGGGGTCGCGTCCGTCCGGCCCTGCGCCCCCTCCTGATGCTCTACCCGCTGTCGATGGGCCTGGCGCTGATCGCGACCGGCGAGCATTACTTCTTCGACGTGCTGCTCGGCTGGCTCTACGCCGCGGCGGTGATGGGCGGTTGGGCCTGGTGGGAGCGGCGGCGCAGCGTCGCGCGGGCCGAGGCTGTCCCCGCGCGTGTGCCGCTCACCGAGCCGGGACTGCCGAGGACCGGTCGCGCGTGACCCCGGACCGACCGCCACAGTGGCGCGCAGCCCGAAGCCGCTGAGCATCGGCATCGTCGGCGGATCGATCGCGCGGGCTCCGCGCACGGCCGTTTCTTAAAGATGGCTTGACAATCGGCCCCGATAATGGGATAAAGCCCGGTTCGCCATACCGCCCACGCTGATTTGCTTGATCGGGCAAGCAATGCTATACTTTGTGAAGCAAAGTAACGCCAGCGTGAGTGTGGCGTAAATGTCGCGGCGGCCCTCGGCAGGGACCAGCACGAAGAAGGAGACGAATGCCTAGATCAAGAGGCGCTGAGACCCAGCGCAACGACAATCACCGACGACGCGGCGAGCACACGCTGTTCTCGCCTCTCGTCGACCAGCCGGAGCGGCGCGGCGCCGATCACGCTGCCGCGACGGAGACAACCGACAGCTTCCAGCTCTTCCTGAACCAGGCGAGCCGCTATCCCCTGCTCACGCGGGAGGAAGAGGTCGAGCTCGCCCAGCGGATCGAGAAGGGCGACCTGGCCGCCAAGGAGCGGCTCATCAACTCCAACCTGCGCCTGGTGATCAAGTTCGCCCGCCGCTACCAGGGCCACGGCCTGACAATGCAGGACCTGGTCCAGGAGGCGATGCTCGGGCTCATCCGGGCCGCGGAGAAGTTCGACTACCGGCGCGGCTACAAGTTCTCGACCTACGCGGTCCTGTGGATCAAGCAGGCCATCCAGCGCGGCCTGGACAACACCGGCCGTCCGGTTCGCATCCCGGCGCACATCGCCCAGCGCGAGCGCACCGTGAACCGGGTCGAGGCCGAGCTCAGCGCGAGCCTGAACCGCGAGCCCACCGAGGAGGAGATCGCGGAGCGGGCCAAGCTTCCGCTCGACGAGGTCAAGGCCGTTCGCGACCTGACCCGGGTGACGACGAGCCTGGACGCTCCCGTCGGCGACGACGGCGACACCACGCTCGGCGAGTTCCGGGCCGAGGCGTCCGAGAGCGTCGAGGAGGAAGTCGACGAGCGCGAGCAGGAGAACGCGGTCACCGCGGCCCTCGCCACGCTTCCGGAGGACGAGCGGCGCGTGATCGAGCTCCGCTTCGGCACCGGCGGCGCCCCTGAGGCGTCGCTGCGCGAGGTCGCCCGCGAGGTGGGCGTCTCGCAGGAGCGCGCCCGCCAGCTCGAGGCTCGAGGCCTCAAGAGGCTCGCCAGCGAGGGTTCGCTGGCTGCCTGGCGCGCCGCCTAGGACCGCCGAGTCGCCCAGACCTGAAGGCCTGCGACGGGCGGGGGATTCGTCCCCCGCCCGTCGCTTTGCCGTGCCCGAATCGCGCTCGGCCGTGCGCGGTCTGACCAAATGGCGAAAAATCGGCCACCCAGATTGGCCCAGTGTCGATAGTCGGATCCCCGACCGTCCGGCAACCTGACCGTCAGTGAGTGGGCAGCCGCAGACGCGGCCGGCCCGCTCGCGTGGTTGTCAAACGGAAGGGCCCATCCGTGCCCTCCCTTGGAAAGGAAGACACTGATGCACTGGTTGAGTCCTGGTGACAACGCCTGGCAGATGACGGCTGCGACGTTCGTCGGTCTGATGAGCGTGCCCGGCCTCGTCGTCCTCTACGGCGGCGTGATGCAGAAGCGCTGGTCGGTCAACTCGATGATGATGGCCTTCATCGCCTTCGCCCTGGTGCTGATCGTCTGGGTGCTGTGGGGCTTCAACATGGCGTTCGGCCACCCGATGCACATCCTCGGCGCGTCGAGCGGCATCTTCGCGAACATGCTCGGCAAGCCGGGCAGCATCCTCTCGAGCGCGACGGAGCAGTCGCAGGCGGCGATCCCGCTGATCACCACGGGCCCGCCCTTCCACTTCCCGACAGCGACGCTCGCGTACTTCCAGTTCGTGTTCG
>DASQCL010000155.1:0-2552 GCA_035634715.1 Solirubrobacterales bacterium | reverse complement strand
GGCTCCGCGAGGACGGCGGGGTCGCCCTCAGCCGCTTTTTCGGGCAGTCCCGGCTCTTGCTCACCCGATCGCGTCGAGCAGGCTCGCGCAGGCCTCCTCGCAACGCCGGCAGGTCTCGGCGCAGATCCGGCAGTGCTCGTGATGCTGGGCGTGGCGCTCGCACTCCTCGGCGCACGTTGAGCACGATCGGCGGCAGCTTTCGACCTGCGCTCTCGAGGTCTCCGGCTCGTATTCGGTCTGACGGCTGACCACCTGTCCGGTCGCGAGGCAGACGTCCGAGCAGTCCAGGCAGAGGCGAATGCACCTCCGCATCTCGGAAACGTCCTCCTCGGCGAGGTCTGCGTCCGCGCACACGGTGCAGCTGCGAGCGCAGTCGAAGCACTCCGTGATGCATCGGGCGAGGGCCTCCTGGTCGATCCCGCTGGGGCTCGGATGGGTGGCGAGTAGCTCGGCGACGTCGGTTGCGGTGGCCATGGACTCCTCCTCTGTCGGGTGCCCGCCAGGTGCTCCGCGGCCGATCGTACTCCGCTGCGACAGTCGCCTATGGTCTCTCTCAATGCCGGCCCGAAACCGAGTGACGCCGATGGGCGACATCCAGGCGTTTCCGCTTCGATGCGCCTGGACGGGCAATCGCGGCATCCTCCACTCCGGCAAGGAAATTGTCCGGTTTCACGCGAGCGACCACTGGATCACGTGCGCGCTCGAATTTCAAGGCCGCTGGCGCGAGCAGTGGCAGCCGGGTCACTACACATATCTGTTCTTCCATGACGAGGCAGTGTCATTCGCCGCGGGCCATCGTCCGTGTGCCGAATGCCGGCGCGAGAGTTACGACGCGTATCGGGCGGCCTGGGCTCAGGAGCTCGGGGTCGAGGTGCCATCGGCGAAGCAGATGAACCGGCAGCTTCATGGCGAGCGGATCGTCCGTGGGAGCCACCGCCGGCGCACTCACGAGATGCCGTGGGCCGAGCTCCCCGATGGGGCCTTTCTGCTGCTTGGCGAATCACCGGCCGTGATCGTCGGCGACCATCTCAGTCCATGGACCCGCGAGGGGTATGGCGGCCGCCGGTCCCGGCCGTCCCGCGGAACCGCAAACGTCATCACGCCACCGTCGACTGTCGCCGCGCTGCGTGCCGGATACCCGGTGCAGATCGACGGCCGCGCGCGCGTGTGAGCTACAGCACCCATCAGCCAATGACGGACCGGTCCGATATGCCGGCCGACGGTCGGTGGCCTTCGGCCGACCGGCCCTCGCGCCGCTGAATCGCCCACATTGAGTTGCTACAGCAGCTCGGCGAGGCTGCGCGCAGCCCGTGCGGCGCCGTCGGTCTCGACGTCGCGGTAGTTGACGTCGCGGCCGATCTCCTCCGCGATCGTCACCGCGATCACCTCGGGCGGCGAGTCGTCGAAGTCCATGCGACGGCCCGCCCCGTAGCGCTCGAGGCGGTGGCGGACGTGGAAGTTCTGCTCGAAGTGGTGGCGCAGGGGGAAGAACAGGAATGGCCGCTTGTTCGTCGTCAGCTCCATCGTCGTCGTCAGGCCGCCCTGGACGACCGCCAGGTCACAGGCCGCCAGGTGGCGGTAGAGGTTGTGAACGTAGGGCACGACCTTGAGGCCCGCGTGTGAGGGGAGCGAGGCGGGGTCGATCCGCGGGCCCGCGACGACGATCATCCGCAGGTCGGGGACCCGCTCCTTCGCGTCCGGGAACGCTGCGATCACACGGCGCAGGAGGTCGCCGCCGACCCCGGAGCCGCCGACGGTGACGATGCAGATGCGCTCGTCGTCGCCATAGCCGAGCTCGTCACGGAGCTTGCCGCGGTCGCCCAGGTCGGCGGGGTCGAAGCCGGTCACGTAGCCGGTGAAGTCGAAGTGGCGCTCGGTCCAGTCGCGGATCATCGGCAGCTCGGGGCCGAGGCGCTCACCGACAATGTCGTCGGGGTTGCCCACGAAGAGCGCCCGGTCGCGGACCTCGGGGTGGTCGGCGATGTGATGGACCATGTCGGCGTTGTAGTCGGAGGTGACGTAGGCCTCTCGCTTGCCTCCGTCCTCCATCGGGATGAAGCCGACGAAGTCGGTCAGCCAGGCGAACGGGACGCGCTTCTCGCGCGGGTTCTCGTGGAGGTAGTAGTCGAGCTCCCAGGCCTCGTCGCCGATCCACAGGTCGTAGCGCTCGTCGCGGCAGACGTCGTGGAACAGCATGAAGTTCGCAGCCAGGATCTCGTCCATGCGCCGCAGCGCCTGGAAGCAGTGCAGGTCGTGCTCGGCGGACTCCGACTCGATGTGCTTCGACTCGTTGGCGAGGTGCTTGCTGGCGGGGTGGATGCGCTCGCCTTCGCCCTCCAGCACGCGCGTGACCGGATCCTGGGCGAGCCAGTCGATCTCCAGGTCCGGCTGCAGGCGGCGGAGCTCGCGGGCGATCGCCACGTCGCGCTGTGCGTGGCCCAGCCCGATCGGCGAGGAGATGTAGAGGGCGCGGGGGCGGCCGTCGGGGCGGTAGACCGTGGGGTCGCGAGGCGTGCGTTCGCGTCCGAAGGCGTCCTCGGAGAAGTCGCGCA
>DASQCL010000154.1:0-4202 GCA_035634715.1 Solirubrobacterales bacterium | reverse complement strand
GCCGGCTGAGGACGCGGAGCACGTCGTTGGGGGCGGTCACGTCCTGAAGCACCGTGGTGTCACGCGTGTAGAGCGTCGAGATTCGAGATGTTCATGCGCCGGTTCGGCGCTCCGGGAGCCACGAGGCGGAACCGCTCTCCTAGGCGCAGGCGTCGAGGCGCATCGTGCTTCCGTGCCCCACCTTGGGGAAGAAGAAGTGCGCTCGTGAGAAGACGCGGTGTCCGCAGCGATTCACCGGGTGCGACAGCCTGATCCGGACCGGTGGATGCGTGTGACCCATCGACGTCACCT
This sequence comes from Solirubrobacterales bacterium, assembly GCA_035634715.1. Lineage (GTDB taxonomy): Bacteria > Actinomycetota > Thermoleophilia > Solirubrobacterales > 70-9 > AC-56. The sequence continues at coordinate 3,911 of DASQCL010000154.1, read as the reverse complement.
CGCGTCCCTTGGCCCGGGCGTGCCCTCGGTGCCACATGTGCCAGTGGTCGTGTTTGGTCCGGACCATGAAGGCCTCCGCCAGCGGCTCACCGTGCCGGTGAAAGGTGCAGCTCCGCGGCTTCTTGCGATAGACGCGATGCGAAGTCTTCGAGCTGACGCAGACAACCCTCGTGCCCTGCCCCTTGCCGACCGCGACCGCTGGAGGCACGGCGAGGGCGATCGCAGTCACGCAGCAGGCGATCGCGACGCCGAGCTTCATCGCTACGGACTGTAGGCGGTGCTTGCGTCCGCGGTGGACTTCGGCGACGCGCAGCCCGCCCACGGCGCTCGGCGTGCAAGTGCCCCTGCAGCGGCGGCGGTCGCCGTGGTCGGTGCGGTCGGTGAGGTCTACCTTCGCCGTCTGCCTACGCTCATGTCGATTACGAAGCGCTCCTCGGTTGCTCTGGGCATCGCGGGACTTCTCGCCGCCGCCGCGCTCATCGCGGTCCCGGCCGGCGCGCAGGCCGGCAGCCTGTCCTCGCGCCTGTCGCACGTGCGACACCATCTGCAGACGGACCGCTCCCGGCAGGCGGCGCTCGCGGCGACGATCGAGCGCGACTCGCGGCGCATCGACAACATCTCGGGCGAGGTGGCGCGCCTCCAGGACCAGCAGGTCCAGGTGCAGGCGCAGCTTGATCGCAAGCAGGCGCAGCTCGACCGGGCGAAGGCCAAGCTCGCACGGGTAAAGGTCCATCTCCACGACGCGATGACCGATCTGAAGGAGCGGCTGGTCGCGAGCTACGAGGTGGACCGCCCCAGCACGCTGACCGTGATCCTCAACTCGCACGGCTTCGACCAGCTCGCCTCCCGCTACGCGTACATACAGGCGCTCGAGCATCAGGACGCGGCGGTCGTCTCGAGGGTTCGGCGGCTGCAGAACGAGGTGCGCGCCACCGTCGATCGCATCGACGCCGCCCGCGAGCGCCTGGCGACCAAGCGCGACGAGCTGATCCAGACCCAGAACCGGCTCAAGGTCCAGCAGCGCGCGCTCGCGGCCGCTCACGACCGCAAGCAGAGGCTGTTCGCGCGGGTCAAGGCGAACGGCGAGCGCCTCCAGCGGGAGATCAGCGACATCCAGTCGAAGATCGCCGCGGCGCGGGCCGCCGCCCAGGCGGCAACGAGCAGCGGCGCAGTCCAGGCCGGGCCGGCGTTCTCGGCCGAGCTCGGGCCGATCCCGCCGGGGCAGGCGATCTCCCCGTTCCCGGCGTCGGTCCCACTGAGCTGGGGCCGCACGGACCAGGGCGTGGACGGCACCACGGCGCCGGGCTCGCCGCTCCTTGCGATGGGCACGGGGACCGTGTCCATCGGGCACGACCCGGCTGGGTTCGGCGACTCCTACCCGATCCTCCACACGTCGTTCGGCGACTTCTACTACGGCCACTCCGTTCCGATCGTCGGCGACGGGGCCAGCGTCCACATCGGCGAGCCGATCGCGACGGCGCACTTCGGCACCTGGGGCAACTCGACCACGCCCGGCGGATTCGAGATCGGTCAGTACCCGCCCGGCGGCATGACCGCCGGCGGAGCGATCCGCACCTGGCTAATCGGCCTGCCGCGCCGCTAGCTGACGGAGGCGAGCCTGCGCTCGCGCAGCTCAGGTGCCGCGCCGGGCGCGTCCTCGCTGACGGCCGCTTCCAGCAGCTTGCGCAGCTGCTTCATCCGCGTCGCGCCGAATCGCTCCGCCCAGCGGTCCTCGACGTCGGCCAGGAGGCCGAAGGCGACACGCTGGGCCTCGATGCCGCGGTCGGTGAGGCAGATCAGCTTGGCGCGGCGGTCCTCCGGGTCCGGGATGCGCTCCACGTAGCCGAGGTCGACCAGATCGTCGACCAGCTCGCCGACGGACTGCTTGGTCATCCCGGCGAGGCCAGCCAGCTCCGTGAGCCGCATCCCGTCGTCGCGCACGAAGCGGAAGACGCAGCCGTGGGTGGGGCGGATGTCGGCATAGCCGGCCTCCTCGAGGTCTCGCCTGAATTCGGCCAGCACCGATTCGGTTGCAGCGTCGAGCAGGCTCAAGAGCGTCTCCGGCGGATGTGGTGTGTGTGGGCCGTCACTCATGATTGGTCAGGGAGTCTGATAAGTTGCCCTGAATATTAGATCAGGAAACCTTACAAGGCAACCTGACGATTGTACCCGACGTTTCGGAGGTGACGGACATGAATCGAAAGTGGTGGACCCTCGGGGTGGTGAGCGTGGCGACGTTCATGCTCCTGCTCGACATCACCGTGGTGAACACGGCGCTGCCCGCGATCCAGCGGGACCTCGGCGGGAGCTTTACCGATCTTCAATGGGTGATCGACGCCTACGCTCTGTCGCTTGCGGCGCTGGTACTGACCGCGGGGTCGCTGGCCGACCGGCTCGGGCGCCGCAGGGTGTTCGCGGTCGGGCTGGCGATCTTCTCGGCGGCTTCGCTCTTGTGCGGGCTGGCCCCCGACCCGACCTTCCTGAACATCTCGCGCGCCATCCAGGGGATCGGCGGGGCGATCATGTTCGCCGTCTCGCTCGCCCTGGTCGCGCAGGAGTTCCCGGCCGGCCGTGAGCGCGGGATGGCCATGGGCATCTACGGCGCGACGATCGGCATCGCCGTCGCCGTCGGCCCGCTGGTTGGCGGCCTCCTCACCGACGGACTCGGCTGGGAGTCGGTCTTCCTGGTCAACGTCCCGATCGGCATCGCCGCCGTCGCGATCACCTTCTGGAAGGTGGCCGAGTCGCGCGACCCCAACGCGACCCGGGTGGACTGGGCCGGGGTGACCACGTTCTCGACGTCGTTGTTCCTGCTGGTGCTGGCGCTCGTGCGAGGCAACGACGAGGGCTGGGGCAGCCCGTTGATCGTCTCGCTGCTGGCGAGCGCGGTCGTGCTCCTGATCGCCTTCGTCGCGATCGAGCGCCGGGTGGCGCAGCCGATGCTGCCGCTCGAGCTGTTCAAGCGGCCGGCGTTCACCGGCGTCCAGCTCGCGGCGTTCGCGGTCTCGGGCTCGATGTTCGCGCTGTTCCTGTATCTGACGCTGTACCTCCAGAACTTCCTGGGGTACTCGCCGATCGATGCGGGACTCCGGTACCTCCCGATCACGGTCGCCTCGTTCATCGTGGCGCCGATGGCCGGGTTGGCGCTGGCCCGGATCCAGGCGCGCTACCTGATGGCCGGGGGCCTTGCCCTGACCGGGGTCGGCCTGGCTCTGATGGCCGGCCTGCATCTGGACTCCACCTGGACCGCGCTGCTCGCCGGATTCGTGGTGAGCGGAGTCGGCGTGGGGCTGCTGAACCCGGTGATCGCCGACGTCGCGCTCAGCGTCGTCCCGAAGGAGCGAAGCGGCATGGCCGCCGGGATCAACGACACGTTCCGCCAGGTCGGCATCGCCGTCGGCATCGCCGCCTGGGGAGCGATCTTCCTGGGCGTCGGAGCGTCGAAGACGCAGGAGGTCGCCGGCGGAGCGGTCAGCGGCGGGCAGGCCCGCGGGCTGGTCGAGGCAGCGTCCTCCGGACAGCTCGGCCAGGCTCTGAACGGGGTCCCGCATGGGTCGCAGCAGATCGTCCGCAACGCGGCCCAGCAGGGTTTCCTGCACGGCCTGAACGAGATCCTGATCCTGGGCGCCGCGCTCTCGTTCGCCGGCTCCGTACTGGCCCTCTGGCTGGTTCGCGAGCGCGACATCGAGCGCGAGCCGGTCGCCGAGGCCTCCTCCGAAGCCGCCATCGAGGCACACCCTCAGGCCGCGCAGGCCTGAGCTCCGTCGGTCCAGGCGCCGCCGGCGATCCCCCCGCCGGCGGCGCCGTCGTTCGCCGTCCGCGATGATCCCCACGTATGGGGATCGTCCGCGTCAGCACCACGCTCTCACTCGACGGCTACATGGCCGGCCCCAATCACGAGATGGACTGGG
>DASQCL010000153.1:0-10792 GCA_035634715.1 Solirubrobacterales bacterium | reverse complement strand
AGAAGAACGGCACGCCGGCCTCGCCGGCGACCGCCCTCGCGAGGAGGGTCTTGCCGGTTCCTGGCGGCCCGTAGAGCAGCACGCCCTTTGGGATGCGAGCGCCCAGCGCCTGGAAGCGTTTGGGGTTCTCGAGAAACTCCTTGATCTCGTGCAGCTCCTGCACGGCCTCGTCGACTCCCGCGACGTCGCGGAAGGTGATCTTGGGGGCGTCGACCGACATGCGCTTCGCCCGCGACTTTCCGAAGCTCATCACGCGCGAGCCGCCGCCCTGCATCTGGTTCATCAGGAAGATCCAGAACCCGAAGAACAGGAGGAACGGAAGGATGTAGGTGAGGATCGAGAGGAAGCTCGAGCCGCCCGTCCCCTCGACCTTCGTCTGGATGTCCTGCTTGGCCAGGAGGTGCGTCAGCTGGGTCAGGCCGTTCCCCGTGTTCGGATAGCCCGTGGAGTAGCTCTTGCCGTCGGGCTCCTCAACGGTGAGCGAGCTCGACTTCTGGTCGACCGTGACCGACTGAATCTGGCTCGGTTGGTGCTTGACCTGCGAGACGAACTGGTCGTAGGTCGGCGTCGTCTCCGAGCTCGGGCCGCTGATCAGCCGCTGCGCGAAGAACGCGAGCACGATCACGATCAGGATCGGGAACGCCGCGCTCCGGAAGAACCGCCTCACGTCAGATCACCCGCCCGGAACGCAGCTCCGCCTGCCTGGCGTCGGTGCCGTGAAGCTCGTGGATCTCGCGCATGATTCGAAAGGGTTTGAACAGCCCCGCAAACGTCGGATTCAGCGTACCAGGGTGCCTGAGCCCCGTCTAAGAGCGCGGATCAGGCTGGTCTGTCTCCGCCAGGACAGCGACGTAATCGAGGTTTCTGTACCTCTGTGCGTAGTCCAGCCCGTATCCGATCACGAACCGGTTCGGGATCTCGAATCCGATGTAGCGGATCGGCAGGTCGACCCTCCGCCGATCCGGCTTCGTGAGCAGCGAGCAGACCTCGAGGGAGGCGGGGTTGCGAGCCTTGAGGCTCCTCTGCAGGTACTGGAGAGTGAGCCCCGAGTCGATGATGTCCTCGACGATCAGCACGTCGCGGCCCTCGATCGACGCGTCGAGGTCCTTGAGGATCCGAACCACTCCCGACGAGTCCGTCTCCGAGCCGTAGCTCGAGACCGCCATGAAGTCGATCTCGCACGGAACGCTCATGAACCGCATCAGATCACCGAGAAACAGCACCGCGCCCTTCAGGATCCCGATCATCACGAGGTCCCGGCCCTCGTAGTCCCGGCTGATCTCTCCCGCCAGCTCCTTGACACGGCGCTGGAGCTCGTCCGGGGTGACGAGCGTCTCGCCGATCGCAGGGTCGTGCATGGGCGCGTGAGTCTACGTTTTGCCGCGGCCCTGAGGTGACCGGGTCAGTCGAGTACCCGAGCTGTGAGCACGGCCACCTCGCGGGCCTCCGGAACGAGCCGGAAGTCCTCGGACACGGCCACCCCGGCGACCCACACGACCCGCCCGGCCGCGGTCACCACCGGAAGGCGGTGACGGAGGGAACGCGGGACTCCCCGATCGGTGAATAGGTCCTGCAGGCTCTTGCTGCCGTCCATGCCGAGTGGCCGCATCCGGTCGCCCTCGCGCCAGGTGCGGACGACCAGCTCGTCTCCGAGCGCCTCCGCGTCGAGCGTTGCCAGGTCCGGCCCCGCGGGCGCGAGCGGCCCAGCGCGAAGCTCGGCGCGGACCTCCCACTGCCCAAACCGGCAGCTCCCCGGGACTCGAAGTGGAGCCGGAGCGGGAGCGGCGTCGGCCTCCATCGAGGTCTCGAAGCGGATCAGCCCCTGCTCGCAGATCGCGCGCACGCCGTGGCCGAGGTCGACCTCGCCGCCCTCCGGCATCATCGCCAGGCGCATGATCTGGGCCGCCCGCCGCCGTCCGAGCGGCACCGAGCGGCCCGTGGCTCGCTCCGCGAGGGCGCGCAGCGCCAGGCGCCGGAGCGCCGGCTCGGAGCCCGCCAGCGCCTCCGCCCGGATCGCGACCGCGCCGGCGCCCGCTCCCGCGGCCTCGAGCGCCTCGAGGATCACCCGCTCGAGCAGGTTGGCCTCCTCCGCGAGCTCGGCCTGGGTCTCAGAGATGTTCCGCTCCGCGGCATCGCTCAGGCCCCGGAGCACCGGCAGGATCTCGGAGCGGATCCGGTTGCGCGCGAACGCCGGGTCGAGGTTCGTCTCGTCGTCAGCAAAGGGCAGGCCCGCCGCGGTGGCGAGGCAGCGCAGCTCCGCGCGCTCCAGGTCGAGCAGCGGGCGCACCACCCGCCCGCTCTGCGGCGGCAGGCAGCGGAGGCTTCGGGCTCCCGGCGAGACGGCGAGGCGGTAGACCATCGTCTCCGCGAGGTCGGTACGGCTGTGGCCCGTTGCGATCCAATCGCCGCCGGCGCGGGCGCGGAGCCGCTCGGCGGCCGAGTACCGGAAGTCTCGGGCGGCGGCCTGGAGGTTTCCCTGGAGCGAGGCCGGGCGCTCGATGTGGAGGTCGACCCGCAGCAGCGAGCAGAGGTCGCGTGCGACCCGTTCGTCGCGGCCCGCGGTGTCCCGGAGCCCGTAGTTGACGTGCAGCGCGTGGACGTTCTCAGGCCCGATCGCCCGGGCCAGGCCGGCGGCGGCGCAGGCCGAGTCGGGCCCGCCCGAGACGAGAACGACCCCGGAGGAGATCGGCTCGATCAGGCCACTTCGGCGCACCGCCTCGAGCAGGCGCTCCAGGGCCTCCTCTCCAGCCTCACGCACACCCATGTCGCGATCTTAAGGACGCGGTCGGCCGCAAGAGGCGGCTATTCGCCGAGAGCGCCGTCGGTCCCCTTGGCGCGGGCGACGAAGAGCTCGATCGGCTGGGGGAAGCCCTTGAGCTCGACGCCGCCGATCGGGTCGAACTCCAGATAGCCGGAGTCGCCGAGCGCGTCGGCGACGGCGGTCGTGACCATGACCTCGCCGCCCAGCGCGCGGGCAACCACCCGGTGCGCCAGGTTCACCTCGCTCCCGAAGTAGTCGCCGTCGCGGTAGACGGCGCGGCCATAGTGAACCCCAACCCGCGGCTGCGGCCGCTCGCTGAACAGGCCGAGGAAGCCGACCGCCCACTCGGTGAGCGTCACCGGGTCCGGCGAGACGATCATCACCTCGTCGCCGATCGTCTTCACGATCAGCGCTTCGGACGGGAGCGTCGCCTCCACAGTCTCGACGAACCGCTCCACGAGGTCGAAGGCCTCGTCGTCGCCCTCCTCCTCGGTGTAGCGGGTGAACCCGGTCAGGTCGACGAAGCAGAACGCCATCTGCACCCGGCCGAGCTGCTTCTGCCCCGCGAGCTCGGTCTCCATGTGGCCGACGACGTCCTGCTCGATGTAGAAGCGCAGGTAGCGCTGGTGGATGTACTCCATCAGCGGCGAGGTGATCGGGAGCAGGTCGCGCGCCAACCCCTCCATCTCCTCAGCCATCTGGAGCGCGTCGACCCCCTGCCGGATGAGCGGCTCGTGGACATATAGATGGAACAGCCGCACCTCCGCCTCCGCGATCTTGCGGATCGACTGCGCGTAGACCCGGATGAGCTGAAGCAGTGCCACGAGCGGGAACCCGGCCTTCAACACGTCGCCGATGAGCTCCATTGCGACGACGTCCTGATCGTTGAGCGTCCCCTCCAACGCGGTCGGGGTCCCCAGCAGCGACATCATCCGCTCGATGAGCGCCTCCTCCAGACCCGTGCGGTCGGCGGCCTCGCCGCGGGTGAGGTTGCGCTCCCGGCCCGGGAAGAGGTCCTCGACGTAGCCGAAGGCCAAACGGCCCTCCCGGACCGCCCGTCGCAGCTCGGCGAGGGAATGGCCGCGCTCGCGGAGCCGGCTCACCACCCGCGCCTGCGCCGCCGCGGCGGTCGTCCACCTGCCGCCCCTGACCGGGATCACCCCGGCCTTCACCCAGCGCTGAAGCGTCGTGGGAGAAACCCCGGCGAGCTCCGAGGCCTCGCTCAGAGAGATGTGATCGTCGGGCATCGGGGGCCGATCCTTTCAAAGGTCGCCCGGCGTCAGGGGGTCCCAAACGTCAATCTCTCGGCGTCGCGGCACGCCCCGGCGCACCCGTAGTCAACGGACGGGCTACTCGAGCACCAGGTGCGGGTGCTCCTGCGTCACCAGCTTCCGGTAGGAGGAGACGAGGAGCCGGAGCGCCGGGATGTAGATGAGCGCGGAGCGGGTGTCGCCGCTGGCCTTCACGCGGCCGCGGGCGATCGCGATCGCCAGGCTCTCCTTTCCCTGGAGGTAGGCGTTGGCGACTTTGGAGTCCATCTGGAGCCTCAGCTTCGGCTTCCACTTCGTGTCGTCCGAGAACTTCCAGGTCAGGTGATGGCTGCCCTCCTCGGTCGCGGCGAGGCTGAGGGTCAGCGGGAGATCGGGGAACTCGAACCGGATGCGAAGCCCCGCTGCGCGCAGGAGCGGGCCGGCGTGATCGTCCGCGTCCGTCTCCGTGAGGACATCGTCGAGCAGGTGTTCGAACTCCGCGGCCGCGGCGCGTGATTTGCGAGTCCGGGTCCCCGTCCCCATCTCGCTGGAGGCTATCGCTACAAGGGACCGACGAACGCCGATCCCCGCTTGACCAGATTCTCGTAGAGCTTGCCCTGGATCGTCTCCCTCACCTGCTCGGTCACCTCGAACAGCAGGCGGCGGTCCTCGGCGGCGTCCGGGCCGTGCTCCGAGAGGTCGATCGGCTCGCAGAACTCGATCCGCCACTTCGACGGGAGGGGCACCATCCCAAGCGGCCCGAGCCACGGGAACGTCGGGGTCACTGGGACGAAGGGAGCACCCAGCACCCGTGCGAGCGGCCGGGCGTCGGCGAGCTTCGGGTAGATCTCCTCGGACCCCACGACGGCTACCGGCACGATCGGAGCGCCGGTCCGCAGCGCCACCTCGACGAAGCCGCCGCGCCCGAAGCGCTGCAGGCGGTACCGGTCGGAGAACTGCTTGCCCGTTCCCTTGGCGCCCTCCGGGAAGACCATCACCAGCTCGTCCTCCTCAAGGAGCCGCGCGGCGTTGTGCCCGCTCGCCGGCACCCCGCCGACCCTGCGCATGAACGCCGAGATGAACGGGAGCACGAACGCCCAATCGAGCACCAGGAAGCGGGCCCACCGCGGCAGGGGGTGCTCCTTCATGATCGACAGCAGGATCATCGACGCGTCGAAGGGGAACAGCGCGCCGGCGTGGTTGGAGACGAGGAGCGCCCGCCCGTGGGCGGGGACGTTCATGACGCCGTCGGGCTCCACCCGCCACCAGACCTCGTACAGGAACTCGAACAGCGGGTAGACGGCCTCCGCGAACTCCTCGTCGAAGCCCCACTCGTCCTCGTGGTAATCACCGCTCACCCGGTGAGCGAGCAGCTGAACGACGTCGCCGAGGCGCTTGGGGAGCTCGTCGGCCGCACGATTCGCGGCGCTCATCGGGTCGAGGCCGTCCTCGATCCCGGTCCGCATCCGGCGCAGGAAATCCGCGAATGCCTCGGCCGGGGGGTGCTCCGAGTCCGTCTGTGCCTCCGTCCGGGTGTTCATCGGAGCGCCTCGGAGAGCCGCCCGGCGAGATCCCCCGGATGTAGGGCGGGCCCCACCCGGCGTCCAGCTGACTTCGCCGCGAAGTCCCGGATCGCGCCCTCCGCGTCGAAGCGCGGCTCGTAGCCGAGCTCAGTCCGCAGGCGCCGGTTGTCGACGCCCCGCCCGAACCGAAGCAGGCGGACCCCGTCCCCGTAGAGGGGGCCGGCCCCCAGGCGCTTGCCCAACCGCTCGAGCGCAGGACCGAAGAGCGGATGGGGAATCGGAAGAGCGGGGCGCCGGACGAGACGCAGTATGTGGCTCAGCGAGATCGAGCCCGACGGGGCGACGTTGACCGGGCCGCGGACCGGGGCCCGGGTCGCCGCCTCGAGCGCACCGTGGGCGTCGTCGGCGTGGAGGAACTGGAGCCGCGGGTCCCAGCCGAGCTGGGTTGGCACCGCCGGGAGGTCCAGGTACCGGATGAGCGGCGTGTCGAGCTCCGGCCCGATCTCGGGCTGGCAGCGGAGGGTGCAGCAGACGAGCGCCGGGTGGCGGCGCGCGAAGTTCTCGACGTACGCCTCCAACTCCGAGACGTCGCGCTGGAAGCGGGTGCGGAGCGGCAGCGTCCGTGCCATGTCCTCGGTGAAGAAGTACGGCGTCGCCCCCTCGCAGCCGTAGATGGCCGCCGACCCGCGGACGATCAGCCGCTCGAGGGTCGGGGTCCGCTCGCAGGCGGCCAGGAGCTGGAGCGTGCCGATGACGTTGACGTCGTGGAGGACCCGAGCCGGTCGGCCCGCCTCGGGATACCAGAGGATCCCGCAGTGGACGATCGTGTCCGCCTCGGTGGAGGGCAGCAGCCGGGAGAGCAGCGGTCCGCGGATGTCCGCCTCGATGAAGTCCATGCGCTCGAGGTCCGCCGTGGGTGGCTCGATGTCGATTCCGGCGAGGTAGTCGATCGTCGGGTCGAGCGCGAGGCGGCGCGCGAGCTCCTGGCCCCAGTGGCTCGCCACTCCGACGATGACCACCCTCCGACCCGCCATTAACCCTCAGCCTTAGGTTTAGTCTCACGGGCCGGCTTGCGGAGGGCATCCTCCAAGACCGCGAGCCGGCGCTCGAACGCCTCCAGTCGCTGGGCAAGCTCCTCGGCGGCGCCCTGCCCCCGGCGGGCGAGCTCGGCGCCGGCGCCCTGGCCCCGGCGCGTCAGCTCGTCACGCGCGCCCTGCCCCCGCCGCGCGAGCTCCTCGCGGGCGTCGTGCCCCAGCTTCGCGACCTCGTCGAGCAGCTGCGTCGCCCGCTCGCGACTGATGCCGGGAGCGCCGGCGCGCGCCGGCGTCCCCGCCACGGAGAGGGTGCGGTCGATCGCGGCTCGGAGCGCGTCGGCCACGCCGCGATCGGGCTGCCTGCGGGACTGCGCCGCCACGGCCCGCTACGCCTCTGAGCGTTCCCGTGCGTCGGCCTGGTCGTCCGTGTCCTGGGCCTCCGCCACTACGGCCCTCCGGCGCAGCGCGGCAAGCTCGTCGAGCGCATCGTCGAGTTGGTCCTCAACCGCCTCCAGCCTCGTCGACAGCGACCGCATCCGCTGCTCGAGTCGCTCGAAGTCGGTCGCGGCGGGAATGTTGAGCGCCCCCATGGCCGAGCGCTGGGCGTGAGCGGCCCGCTCCCCCGCGCCGATCGCGGTGGACACCGCCTGGCCGAAGATTGGATTGTCCAGAAGCGCCTGGGCGAGATCGCTCAGCGCCTCCTCGCCCCGCGCGCGAATGCCCTCCTCACGCTTAGGATCATCAGTCACGGAGAGGCCTCCGTCGCCTGTTGCCGTTGCCGCGCATTGGTGGCGCAATGTACCGCCTCAAGAGGGGCAGTCTGGATGCCGATTCAGCTACCAGAGGCTTCCCCGTACCCTGGTCTGGGTACCTCAGGAGCTGAGAGACGGTTCCCATGCCTGCATGCACGTTGCAAACCTCCCCGCGAACAGTTAGCGTTCTCCCGGTCCTGAGCAGGCTGGTTTGGCGGAGTCGCGAGGAGGCACTCGGCCCTCCGGTCGCGAAGGACGGGGTTTAGCAGGATGGGAAGGAAGCTACTTCTGACACTCGCCCTTGGCGTACTTGGCGCCCTCGTGGTCGCCAGTACGGGCATCGCGAGTGGCGGGCTCGTCGACTCATCCAAGACGGGCGTGTCCGTCAACCTTCCCGGCGGACAGAACCTGCCACCGGTCCAACCCCTCCCCGCTTGCTCCAACGGCTATGACGACGACGGTGACGGCCTCGTCGACATGCAGGACCCCGGCTGCTCCGGGCCGCTCGACAACGACGAGTCCGACCCGGCGACCGGGACCACCGGCATTGGATCGACCGGCTCCACCGGGCCCACGGGAACCACCGGGCCCACCGGCACGACCGGTCCCACCGGCACCACCGGTCCCACCGGCACGACCGGCAGTGGCGGCGCCGCGGGCCCGGGCGGCCACGGCGGCTCCGGCGGACGGCCGGGCAATCACGGCCACGGCGGCAACAGCAACAGCAACCACCAACACAACAACGGCGGCACCGCGGCCTCCCACCAGACCCCCAAGCCGCCGCCGCCGGTTAAGTCGAACGGCGTGCCGACGAAGTCGAACCCGACGCTTTCCATCGCTAGCCCGACCCCGGCCCCGCTCGGGGTCCCGAGCTTCCTGATCAGCCAGTTCGAGATCCCGCCCTTCCTGCTGCCGATCTATCAGGCCTGCGGCACGCAGTACGGGATCCCCTGGGAAGTGCTGGCCTCGATCAACAAGATCGAGACGGCATTCGGCACCAACCTCAACGTCTCCACCGCCGGCGCGGTCGGCTGGATGCAGTTCATGCCCTCGACCTGGAAGGCCTACGGCATCGACGCCAACGGCGACGGCCGTAAGGACCCCTATAACCCGGTCGACGCGATCTGCGCAGCGGCCCGCTACCTGAAGGCAGCCGGCGGCGACACCGACCTGCGCCAGGCGATCTTCGCCTACAACCACGCCACCTGGTACGTGGACGAGGTGATGCTCTACGCGCAGCAGTACGGCAAGCTCCCCGCCGACCTCGTCGGCTCCGTCACCGGGCTCACCCAGGGGGATCGATTCCCGGTCGCCGCCAAGGCCAAGTACGCCGATGAGATTTCCACCGGCAAGGCGGCCAAGAACGCGAAGCCCGGCAAGGGCACCGGCAACGTCGCCGACGTGGTCCAAGGCTCAGCCTCACGTCAAGGGATAAACATCTACTCGCGCCAGGGCGCCCCGGTGGTCGCCGTCAACGACGGGACGATCACGAAGGTCGGCCACAACAAGCAGCTCGGCAACTACATCGTCCTCCAGGACAACTACGGCAACCGCTTCACCTACGCGCAGCTCGGCCACGTTGCCAAGGCCTACCCGGTGCCGAAGAAGCGCAAGCTGTCGGCCTCCGACTTCAAGCTCGTCACCCCCAACGACAAGGCGCCCAACAAGCCCGCTACCAAGGGCAAGCCGCTCGGCGTGACGAAGCAGGGGAGCAAGCTCACCGCCGACGCCGCCAGGAAGGCGGCCACCGCCGAGGCGGCTCCGAAGTCCACCGCCAGCGCCAAGCCGCAGTCCAAGAGCTACCAGAAGGCGCGGCCCTCCAAGCCGGCGACCAAGACGACCGCGTCCACACCTGCACCCACCAGCTCGGACAACGGACCCGTCAACACGCAGGACCGCCGCCGCATCTACGCTCTGCCGCAGCGCCCGCACAACGCCCACCACGCCAATGTCACGGGCCAGCTCGACAACCTCCTCGCGAAGCGCATGCCCGGCTATTCGACCTTCAAGTCGTACGTCGGCCACGTTATGCACTTCAACCCGGACTCCATGCAGCTGCGCCCACTCCAGAAGGGATCAAAGGTGGTCGCCGGCACCGTCCTCGGGCGCATCGGCAAGACGAGCTCTCTCGCGCCCCACCTCAACTTCTCGATCCGGCCCGCGGGCAAGCACTCGCCGAAGATCGACCCGAAGCCGATCCTGGACGGGTGGAAGCTCCTCGAGGAGACCGCGATCTACCGCGCCGCCGGGAAGAACCCGTTCACCGAGGGCGCGGGGACGAGCAACGTCACCCAGGACCTCCTCCTCCCCAAGGCCCAGCTCCAGCAGAAGGTCCTCGCCGACCCGAGGCTGTCGATCTACTCCTGCGGTCGCAACGACATCCGCACCGGCCAGATCGACGCGCGGATCCTCGCCGCGATGGAATACCTCGCCGACAACGGCTTCCACCTGACGATCACTTCACTCAAGTGCGGCCACAGCCTCATGACAACCTCGGGCAACGTCAGCGAGCACTCGACCGGCGACGCGATGGACATCGCGGCCATCAACGGCGTGCCCGTAGCGCACCACCAGGGGCCGGGGACCCTTGCCGACTCACTGATCAAGAGCCTGCTGAAGCTCCAGGGCACCATGCAGCCGCACCAGGTCATCTCGCTTGAGGACCTGCCGGGGCCGATCAGCTTCCCGCTGCCGGACCACTGGGACCATGTCCATGTGGGCTACTACCCGGCCGGCACCGCGCCATCGGGCGGCAAGACGGGCAAACAGTTCGAGTCGCTCCTCAAGCCCGACCAGTGGAAGAAGCTCATCGGGCGCATCGCCCACATCCAGAACCCGAAGGTCCCGACCTCGCCGTCGAAGTACTCGCTGCCGGCCCACAAGCAGGACGGCGGCAAGAAGTCCGGCGGCAAGGGCGGTCGCGGCGACTAGGCCACTCCGCGAGCGATTCATCGCCCCGATTAGATTGAGGTCGCCATGAGCGCGACCGACGCGTCCTGCTTTCGCTTCGTCCAGCTCGACGTGCCCGGACGCCTCGGGCTGGACGACGGGCGCTATCTGGTGCGGCCCGCCGGCGGCGAGGAGGACGACGAGGACACGGTCCTCGTCGTCCAGACGATGGGCGCCCCGCCCGCCGGGAGGCGGCCGCCGAGGAAGCGGCGCCGGCCTCAGCCCGCCGATCCGGGGGACGGCCCCACGGAGGTCCCGATCACGCGCCTGACCGTGATCCCCGCGCGCATGCTGGACGCGAGCGAGTTCGAGACTGAGCTCGATGCCCTCCGAGCGGACCCGGCCGCCACGGAGGAGGCGGTGACCGAGGGGCTGCGGGAGGTCAACCGGGTGGTGCGGGCGCACCGCATCGCCAGCCAGGACCCCTACGGCCACGAGATCTCCAGACTCACCCCCATCGTGGTGCGGGTCGGCGTCGGAACGGGCCAAGAGCTCGCCGACGGCAAGTGGACCGAGGCGTTCA
>DASQCL010000152.1:0-5201 GCA_035634715.1 Solirubrobacterales bacterium | reverse complement strand
GCCGACTCCGGCGAGGCCCAGGGCGAGGAAGCCACGGCCGAGAGCCAGCACCAGAACTCGCCTGGGAACCTCGGCGGCGAGGCGCCGCGGCAGGGACCGCGATCGCCGGTCGGTGAGCAGGTCGAGGACCGCGCCTACCCGAGGAGCTACGTGAGCGACCGCGTGGCGCTCCAGGGAGCCAAGGACTTCAAGTCCCTTCCGAGCGCGGCGCCGGCCAACTCGTTTAAGTCGGCCGCCGACTTCCGCGCGGCAAGCCGGGGCGGCTCGCAGCAGTGGAAGGCGCTCGGCCCGGTGACCCCGGACGTGGCGGCCGAGGCGACGCAGTTCTTCAACACGCAGACCAGCACCGGCACGCCGACGACGAACTCCGGTCGCGTCACCGCGATGGCCATCGACCCCAACTGCGGCAAGAATCACGCCGGCTGCCGGGCGTGGGTCGCGGCGGCCGGAGGCGGCGTGTGGCGGACGCCCGATGCGCTCGCGCAGGACGTCAAGTGGAAGGCGCCGTCGCAGAAGCTGCCGACCAACTCGTTCGGCTCGCTGTATGTGGATCCGAACGACAAGAGCGGCGACACCATCTACGCGGGCTCGGGCGAGCCCAACGGCTCGGGTGACTCCGAGGCCGGGCTGGGGCTCTTTCGGTCAACCGACGGCGGCAAGACCTGGAAGCTCGTCAAGGGCTCGCGTTCCGTCGCCATCGACCGGTCGATCGGGACGATCGCGGTCAAGCCGGATCACCCGAATGTGATCTACATCGGCACGGACCTCGCTCGCCACGGTTCCTCGTCGGTCAACGGCGGCCGGCGCACGCCGCCCAACGCGCCCGCCCTCGGTGTCTACAAGTCAACCGACAACGGCCGCCACTTCCGGCTCATGACGGACCTCCAGCGCCAGACCCCGGCCAACCCGACGCCCCCCTCGACCGGCGTCGACTGGTTCCAGGGCGGGGTCAACAAGCTGATGATCGACCCGAACAACACCCGCCGGCTCTACGCCGCGGTGTTCGGCTACGGGGTGTGGCGCTCCAACAACGGCGGCAAGACCTGGCGGCAGATCTTCCACACCGTCAACGAGACCGACTTCTCGAACCCAAGCGACCCGGGTGACACCTTCGGCGACCGGACCGAGTTCGACCTCTTCAACAAGAAGCACCACACGGGCGTCTACGTCGGGGACTCCTCCGACGACCTCGCTGTCGCCGAGGTCTGGCGCGTCAACAAGGCCGACACCAAGCCGGCCACCGACCTGCTCGGGAACGGCGACAACGCCGGCTGGACGAAGCTCTCCTCGTCCCAGAACGGGACCAACGGCTTCCTCTCCTACTACTACTGCCAGAACGGGCAGTGCGGCTACGACGACTTCGTCGAGAGCCCGCCCGGGCACCCCGGCCAGCTCTGGCTCGGCGGCTCGATGAACTACGACGAGCTCCCGCTCTACGGCGGGCTGCCGCCCCGTTCGAACGGCCGCGCGGTGATTCGCTCGACCAACGCGTCGGCGCCGGCGTCGCAGGTCACGTGGCAGGACATGACCCAGGACGCCCGCCCGCCGGGCGCCACCGAGGGCATGCACCCCGACGAGCACGCGATCGTCTTCGATCCCAAGAACCCGGCGATCGCCCTCGTGGGCTCCGACGGTGGCGTGATCCGGGTCAACCTCAAGCACCCGGCCGACGACTCCTCGCAGTGCGCCCAGCGGCGCTACGACTACGGCTCCGGCCCGCAGCCGCTCGAGCCCGCCGACCTCAAGGACTGCCAGAGCCTCCTGGACGGCATCCCGAGCCGCCTGGACTCGCTGAACAAGGGGCTCAACACGATTCAGTTCCAGTCGCTGTCGGTGAATCCGAGCGATCCGAAGCGCCAGCTCCTCGGCGGCACCCAGGACAACGGAACGTTCTTCTACCGGGGCAAGCCGACCTGGACCGAGGTCGTCGGCGGCGACGGCGCGCAGTCCGGCTTCAACCCGGACGACGGGAGCATCAGCTACCACACCTACTACGACGCGACGCCGGGGGTCAACTTCGACAACAACGACCCGAAGCAGTGGTACGACACCTACGACCCGCTGCAGGCCTCGCCGGAGAACCGCTCCTTCTACACGCCGTTCATCGTCGACCCGAACGTCGCCGGCCGCCTGTTCATCGGGATGCAGCACGTTTGGCGCACCAACGACAACGGCGGCTCCGAGTCCTACCTCAAGTCACACGACTGCAACACGGTCTACTTCAACCCCAGCCGGCCCGGTTGCGGCGACTGGGTGCCGATCGGCCAGGACCTGACCTCGCCCACGTTCGGCAACCGCGCAGGCGAGTACGTGGTCGCGACCACGCGGGCGCCTTCCGACGACAAGACGCTCTGGGCGGGGACCCGGATCGGGCGCGTGTTCGTCTCCAAGAACGCGGACGCGAGCCCCGGCGCGGTCAACTTCACCCGCATCGACACGAACAAGACGCCCGGCCGGTTCGTTTCGGGAATCGCGGTCGACCCGAACGACCCCAACCACGCGGTGATCTCCTACTCCGGCTACAACGTCTACACGCCGGGCGCTCCGGGGCACGTGTTCGACGTGCACTTCGACCCGTCCACGGGCAAGGCAACCTTCAAGGACATCTCGAACAACCTGGGCGACCAGCCCGTCACCGGGATCGTGCTCGTCCCGTCGTCACACGGCACCGCGAAGGGCGGCTTCGGTTCCGCGGGCGGCGACATCTACGTCTCCACCGACTTCGGGGTCTCGAAGCTCTCGAACGGCTCGACGAAGTGGGTCGACGCGGCGCCGGGCATGCCCGCGGTCGCGACCTACGGGCTCACGTACTCGCCCGAGGCGAACCGGATCTACGCGGCCACCCACGGCCGCGGGGCCTACTTCCTCAGGGTGGGTTAGCTACTCCGCGTACAGGCTCTCGGACGCGATCGGGCGCAGCGTCCGGTTCCACAGCTTGACCTCCAGGTAGAGGTCGTCTCCGAACCCGCTCACGGCGTCGACGGCGACCAGCGTGAAACGCCCCTCGGTGACGGCCGCCTGGTCGATCACCTCACCGTCGAGCTCGGCCGTCGCGGCGATGGCCCCCCGGACGAGCGGCAGGCCCCAGACGAGGGTGATGTCGCCTCCGCGGTCGCCCTCCGCGTTCCAGTTGCCGATCACGTCGTCGGAGAGGTCGATCTTCCAGTCCGGGTTGTCCTCCGCCGTGACGTCCGTGTAATCGGCGGTCGATCGCAGATCGCCGGGCTCGCCATCCGTGAGGCGCTCGTACGAGACCCAGCCGAAGTACTCGATCGGTCCCCCATCCTCGCCCTCGCCCGGCTCGCCCTCGGCGCCCAGACCCGTGGCCGGGACGTAGACGCGACCGCCCCACGAACGCTCGGGGAACCAGTTGAGGGTCTGAGGGTCGAGCGGCGCCCCCGCCTCGTCGGCGTGGGCCGAGCAGGCCTCGGCGAACTCCGCGCTCAGGCGCTCCTCCCAGCGGCCGTACGGCTTGCTCTCCCGCGGCGGGTCGGCGATGAACCTGGGAAACGGGCGCGGGATCGGCGGCATCGGGGTGGGGAGCCTAGTCGCCCGGCGCTTCGCGAAGGTCCGACGCAGCCCGCTCGGGCGGGTAGGTGTTGACGTCCACGCCCGTGCCGAGCTCGAATCCGGCGCGGATCGTGAGCCGGGGAACGATGTCCACGTGCCAGCAGAACTCCTCGACCCCGCGCGGGGCGGTCCGTACCCAGAGGTTGAGCTGCGGCGCGGTGCCGACCGCGCGCGCCAGCGCCGTGATCGCGCGGCGGATCATGGCCGTGCCCATGTCGCCATCCGCCTCGAACGAGGGCGCGGGGCTTCGCGGAATGACGCGAAGCTCGAAAGGCGACCTCGATGCCCACGGGCAGACCAGGATGGCGCTTTCGTCCACGGCCACGAGCCGCTCGCTGCGGCGCACCTCCTCCGTCGCGACGTCCGAGAGCAGGTGCCCTCCCATCGTCCGCTCGTGGTACGCGCCGGTCCGCTCGCGCTCCCGCGCCACCTCGGCCGGAACGAACGAGAGCGCGTAGAGCTGAGCGTGCGAGTGCGGCAGCGAGGCGCCGGCATCGCGGCCCTCGTTGACGATCAGATGCAGGAAGGCGGCGCTGTCGGCGTGGGCGCGCATCCGCTCGCGCCAGGCGGCGACCGCGCCGGTGAACCGCTCCTCACTCAGGTCCGCGAGTGACGTGACGTGCTCCGGTGCGTGGATGATCACCTCGTGCTCGCCGACCGCCGGTTGCGACGCGAAGAGGTTGGGCTGGCGGACCCGCGACGACTGGCGCAGCGGGTCGACCGAGCTCGCCAACCCCGTCTCGGCGGCGCCTGCGTCGTCGCCGGCCCCGGCCTCCTCAGCGGGGACCAGCACCGGGTAGAGGTTGGGGACCGAGCGGGCGGTCCAGCCCGGGGAGTCGGCCTCGCCGCCGTCCGGGCGGGACGCCCAGACCTCGGGCGGCGTCCGGCCCTCGCGGCCCTCGCAGAACGGGCAGGACTCGGCGGATTCCTCGCGTGCCTGGGGCCGCGCGGGCGCGAAGGCGTCCGGGCGCTCGGCCCGGCCGGGCGCGAGGATGACGCGCTGCCCGGTGAGCTGGTCTATGCGGACTTCAGGCGCGGCCAGGTCGCTATGGGCTCCGGCGCTCGCCCGACGCGTCGCCACCCTCGGAGGGCCCGAGGAACGGCTTCACCATGTCGAGGGGCAGCGGGAAGATGATGGTCGAGTTCTGGTTCACGCCAATGTCCAGCAGCGTCTGCAGGTACCGGAGCTGGAGCGTCGCCGGGTTCTGGCTGATGATGTTCGCCGCCTGCGAGAGCTTCTCCGCCGCCTGGAACTCCCCGTCCGCGGAGATGATCTTCGCGCGGCGCTCGCGCTCGGCCTCCGCCTGGCGGGCGATCGCCCGCTGCATGTCCGCGGGCAACTCGACGTCCTTGACCTCGACGGTGGTGACCTTCACACCCCATGGCTCGGTCTGCTCGTCGATGATCTGCTGGAGCTCGACGTTCAGGCGCTCGCGCTCCGACAGGAGCGAGTCGAGCTCGGCCTTGCCGAGCACCGAGCGCAGGGTCGTCTGGCCGATCTGCGATGTGGCAAGGAGGAAGTTCTCGACCTCGGTGACTGCCTTGTTCGAATCGATGACCCGGAAGTAGGCCACCGCGGTGACCCGCACCGTGACGTTGTCCTTCGTGATCACCTCCTGCGGCGGGACGGT
>DASQCL010000151.1:0-3559 GCA_035634715.1 Solirubrobacterales bacterium | reverse complement strand
GGCCGCGATCGCGTTCCCCGAGATCATCATCGCGCCGAGGACCGACTCCTCGGCCTCGAGATTTTGCGGCGGGACGGCGCCTGGGACGGAGGCCGGCGTCGGGACAGGGGCGAGCGACATGCGTGGCGATTCCAGCACGTCGTCCGCTGGGTTACTAGGGGTCGCAGCCCCTGTGGGTATGTCCTTTGTGAACAGGTCGTTTTTGGCCATTTGCAGGAGAATCAGCCATCGTCGCAGGCGCGCCGGACGGCGTGGCTGGGGATGGAAGAAGCGCTAGGAGCGGGAACTTCCTGCGCAATCCACACCACCGTGGACAGCGTGTTAAAGCCGAGCGAGACCTACGGCTACTCGCTACGAGTGCTTACTCCTCGGCGAGGGCAGCGTCGGCGTCGGCCCGCCACTCTGGGTCGGCCTCGGTCTCTGCTTCGGCCTCTTCGTTCTCGCCGACCTCGGCCTGGGCCTCGTCGGTCTCTGCCGCCTCGGTCTCTGCCGCCTCGGCCTCGCCGGCCTCGGCAGCGTCCACCTCCGCGAGGACCTCCTCGAGCTCGACGGTCGGCTCGGCCTCCGCCGCGGCCTCCTGCTCGGCGCGCTCGGCTGCCTCCAGCTCCGCGAGCTCCTCGTCGGACGGCAGCTCGCCGCCCTCCGGGATGACCTCGGTCTTCACCTCGACCTTGACGTTCTCGAACAGCCCGATGGGGACCTCGTAGCGGCCGATGCGCTTGATCGGGTCGGTCTCGATCTTGCGCCGGTCGACGCGGATCTTCTTGGCGCTCCAGATCTCGTCCGCGATGTCGGTCGGCGTGACCGAGCCGAAGAGGGAGCCGGTCGGGCCGGCCTTGACCTCGAAGCGCAGCACCGTTTGCGAGAGCGCCTGCGCGATCTCCTGTGCCTGGTCGGCCGTCTTCGCCTCGTGGCGGGCGCGCAAGGTGTCGCGCTTCTGCAGCTCCGCCACGCGTGCCGGAGTTGCCTCCTCGGCGAGCTCCCGCGGGAGGAGGTAGTTGCGGGCGTAACCGCGCGCGACCGAGACCACGTCGCCGCGCAGGCCGACGTGGTCGACGTCCGAGAGGAGGATGACCTCCATCAGCGGTCCCCCCGGTCCCCCCGGTCGCCGCGGTCGCCGCGATCGCGCCGCCCGCCGCCGCGCTCCTCCGAGCCCTCGGCGACGTACGGCAGCAGCGCCATCTCGCGCGCCCGCTTGACCGCGGTCGCCACCTGCACCTGATGCCGGCGGCAGGCGCCGGTGATGCGGCGGCTGCGGATCTTCCCTTTCTCGGAGACGTAGCGGCGCAGCTGGTTGACGTTCTTGTAGTCGATCTCTGCGATGTGCTCTTTGCAGAAGAAGCAGTTGCGGCGCCGGATCTGCCCCTGAGGGCCGCCGGGCCGCCTCCTCTGCTGCTGCTGATTCTTCTCTCTCGCCATGCCTCTCCTAGAACGGGATGTCGTCGTCGGCCGCGGCCGGGAAGTCGGCGCTCTCCTGCTGCGCCGCGCCCGCCGGCACGAACTGGTTGCCGCCTTCGCCGTCGCCGCGGCCGCCGAGGAACTGGACGCTGTCGGCGATGATCTGCACGGCCTGCCGCTTGCCCGAGCCGTCGGTCGCTTCCCACTCGCGCCAGTCGAGCCGGCCGTCGATGCCGACCGGGCGGCCCTTCGCGAGGTACTGCGTGCAGCTCTCGGCCTGGTTGCCGAAGACGGAGACGTCGAAGTAGTTCGGCTTGTCGACCCAGCTTCCCGACTCGTCGCGCCGGCGGCTGTTCACTGCCACCCGCAGGCTGCAAACCGGCGTACCGCCGGGGGTATGCCGCAACTCGGGGTCCTTCGTCAGGTTGCCTACGAGAACGACGCGGTTGATGTTCGCCATGTCTTACTCCTCTTCCTCGCCGGATTCCTCTTGGGGCTCCTCTTCCGAGCCAGCGTACTCCGGCTCGCCGTCTTCCGAAACGGTCGTTTCGGGCGTTGTCGCTTCGGGCGTTGTCGCTTCGGGCGTCGCCGCTTCGGCGGGCGCCGCCACGGGTGCGGCCGCGTCGTCGCGCGGCGCGCTCGTGCGCGACCCCTCGATATGGCGCGTCGCCATGTGGCGCAGCACCGAGTCGTCGATCTTCAGGACGCGGGAGATCTCCTGGAGCGTCTCCGCCTCCGCGTCGAAGACGACGAGGTGGTAGACGCCCTCCTCCTTGTGCGCGATCGGATAGGCGAGACGGCGCCGGCCCCAGGCGTCGTGGCTGTGCCAGGTGCCTTTGCTCTTCTCGACGAGGTCGCGCGTGCGGGCGACGATGTCGTCCTGGCGGGTCTCGGCCTGCTCGGGGTCCAGCATTAGCAGGATTTCGTAAGTCGTCACGTCCCGAGGTCCTCCCTTCCCATGGTCTCGATGTCGGCCCCGACTGCCGGCGCCGCTCGGGACTGAACGGCGCGATGACGGGGCAGGAAGCGGCGGTCACTGTAGCATCGCCCGGATGCGTCGCCTGCTCGGGTGGATCGGTGGGGTGGTGGGCGGAATCGCCGCCTACCGGTGGTTGCGAGGGCGTTCGCCCGTCGCGCCGGAACCGGCAGCGGAGCCCGCACCGGCCGCCGCCGACGAGCGCGCCGAGGAGCTGCGCGCCCGGCTTGCGGAGTCACGCGTGACCGAGCCGGTGGTGGAGGAGACACCACTGGAGCCCGTGGCGGAGGAGGAGCCCGACCCGGTTCCCGAGCCCGAGTCGCCCGAGGATCGCCGCGCCCGCGTCCACGAGGAAGGCCGCGCCGCTCTCGACGAGATGCGCTCCGACGGCACCGGCTGAGCTGAGGGGCGGGGGTTGCGCCCGGAGTGCTGAACGAGACTCTCTGACGGAGGCACCTCGCAAGCCGGTCTCGCCCGGGGACGCAACCCGCGCCACTCTCTACTTACACCCGATTACCCGGTCTGGGATCTCGATCACCGGCTATTCGGCGCTCGACCTTCCCAGCGCATTTGAAGACTCGCCGGATCGTCGTGTTCTCTGGATGCGCCAGCGGGACGGAGCGGCGCCGGAGTCGAACCGACCTAGCCGTGGGCTGCACGACCGTACGGGTTTTGAAGACCCGCTGGGCCACCGGGCCCGGCCGCTCCGCTGCGAGCGTACCGAGCTAGTCCTGGGCTACTTGTCGCCTTCGAGGTAGTGCGAATCCCAGCCGGGGGGCTCGTATCCCGTGCCGGGCGGGCCTGCGCCGACCGAGAGGACGAGGGTCCCCGGGTCGCGCGCGGTCGCAGCCCGTGTCGTCGAGGCCTCCCGGACCCACAGGCACGTCCCGGCCGGCGCGTCGACCTCCTCGCCCGCGATCGTGAACGTCGCGTGACCGTCGACGGTGTAGTAGAGCTCGGGCTCGCCGTCCTCGCCGTGGTCGTGCTCGGGGATGAGTGTGACGTCGTCGCGCCCCCGCCAGATGTTGAGGCCGAAGGTCTCGATCCCGAAGTGATGGCGCACCGGGATCCAGTGCGGCCACTGGTTCGAGGCGATCTCGTCGATGTGTGCTTTCTCGTAGGCGGCCATGCGCTGACCTTATCCCTCCCCGAGTCGCCTGAACAAGGCCTCGGGCGGCAGGTCGG
>DASQCL010000150.1:0-9777 GCA_035634715.1 Solirubrobacterales bacterium | reverse complement strand
ATCTTCCTAGACCCCGCGCCGGAGCTGAGGTCAACCGTGTTGCAGCTACCCGATTTGGTCCCGGGGTCGAGGCAGATCTTTACCGAGCCGAGCGTCGAGCGCAGGGGCATGACCACACCCACGCTCTTTCCCGCGAAGGCGAAAGTGGCGGTCGCACCGGCCTCGCTCGAAGTCTTGACCGTGCCCTCGGAGGCACCGCTTTGGGATTGCGTGGCCCAGGTCCCCGTGTAGGTCGCGGCCGCCTCCTGGGCCAGCCTCGGGGTGAAGGATCGAGCCACCCTGTAGGCGCTCACATTGCCCACCTGATCGCGGGAGCGGACCTCGTACTGGTATCGGATCCCGAGGCTCAGTCGGGTGGTGATAGCCCGGAGAGAGGTGTTGGCGAGCGCCGATGACCATGGACCCCACGCGCCCCCTTGGTAGCTGCGTTTCCTGAGGTCGAACCGGAGGTTTGCCTGGCTGGTCTGGTTGTCTCCCCCCGACCAGCTGAGCTGGACCGGCATCGCGGTTTGGCCGACGAGGAGGCGCGGGACGGGTGCCGTGGCCGTAGGAGGCGTGGTGTCGACGGTGAAGCTGCGCGAGGCGGGTGTCTGGTCGGTGTTCCCGACCGCGTCGGTAGCCCGGACATCGAGCGTGTGGTCGCCGTCGGCCAGCGAGCTGTAGGACTTCGGCGAGCTGCAGGGTTGGAAGTCGGACTCCTGGTTTGAGTCGAGGCGACACTCGAAGGTCGAGTTGGGCTCCGAGGAGGAGAAGGTGAACGAGGGCGAGGCGTTAGCGGTGGTCCCGGAGGGGCCGGAGTTGATGGTCGTGTCGGGCGGCGTCCGATCCACGGTCCATGTGCGTGAGACGGGGCTCGGGTCGGGGTTGCCCGCTGTGTCCACCGCCCTCACCTGGACCGTGTGGGATCCCTCGGAAAGGTTCGAGTATGACTTCGAGGCGCCGCAGGCCTCCCACTCGGCCGAGTCGAGCTTGCACTCAAAGCCAAGCAGCGGCGACTCGGAAGAGGAGAAGGCGAAGCTGACGTTGGCGTTGGTGGTCCCGGAGGGCCCAGAGTCGATTGTGGTGTCGGGAGCGGTCGTATCGGTCTCGTGGAATCGCTCCACCCTGCTGTTGCCCGAGTCGACGACGTACACCTCGTCGGCGGAGGAGATGGCGACGCCGGACGGGAGGGTGAACTGGCTGTTACCGCTGCCCGCCGTTCCCCACTTGGTGATGAAGGTTCCGATCGGGCGGAACTTCTGCACCCGGTTGTTGGTGGGATCGACGACGATCACGTTGTCGGAGGAGCCGATCGCGAGATCGAGCGTCGTAGTGGTCGTGGCCCCGAACTGCCCGTCGCCCGTCCCAAGGCTTCCCCACTTGGTGATGAAGCTCCCGGCCGACGTGAACTTCTGGATCCGGCTGTTGCCGGAGTCGGCGACGTACACGTCACCGGTGGAGTCGACGGCGACGCCGCTTGGAGCGGCGAAGTTGCCGTCGCCGGTTCCCGCGCCTCCCCACTGGGTCAAGTACGTGCCGCCCGAGGTGAACTCCTGGATCCGATTGTTGCCTGTGTCGGCGACATAGACGTTGCCGGAGGAGGGGTCGACGGCGATTCCCGTCGGGGCGCTGAACTGCCCGTTGCCGGTGCCGGGGGAGCCCCACGCAGTCACGAACGTCCCGGCCGAGTTGAACTTCTGGACCCGGTTGGAGAGCTTGTCGACCACGTAGACGTTCCCCGCGGAGTCGACCGCGACGCCGCTGGCGCTTCCCACTAGGAACTGGCCGTTGGCGACGCCGAGGGACCCGAACTTCGACAGGAAGGTCCCTGTGGAGCTGAACTTCTGGACCCTGCTGTTGCCCGAGTCCGTCACGTAGACGTTGTTCGAGGAGTCGGTTGCCGCCCTACTGGGAGCCGTGAAGGAGCCATCCGCCGGCCCCAACGGGGGCGGTAGTGAAGCGCTCCCCCACTGCCCGTCGAACTGGATCGAGGCCGCAGCGGGGGTGGCCGAGCCGAGAAGAGCCCCAATCGCCGCAAGCAATGCCACCGGAGCACCCAACCTCCGCCGCATCCGCATCCTCGAAAGCCGCCCCGAGCCGTTCAGCGCGGTGCGTACGGTGAGACCAGGGCGAAACTCGGCGTGCAAGCGGAACCTCCATGTCGCTTGGACCGCCGCCGCTGCCGGAGAAGGCTAGCCACAGTGGCCAGTTGACGTGCGCGAACTTACCTTCTCGGCCAAGTGGCTGTCAACCCACCACCGTCTGAGGCGTCCTTCATTCGGCCTCAGGCGAGGGCGAACGCGCGCGAGCGCTCGAGCCCTTGGCGGGCCAGCTCCGGAGTGGTCCGGAGGGGCAGCCCGGCGGCCTCGAGGGCCTGCTCGCGGGTGAGATACTCGCGAATGCGCGCCACCTTGCCGTCGCGGAGCTCATGAACGTCGAAGAGGCGCTGGCTGATCTCCATCCGGCTCTTCCGGCCGCGGCCGTGGACCCTGATCGCTGCGACGATCATCCTGCCCGACGCGATGAGCTCGATGATCTCGTCCCAGGCTTCATCCCATGCCTCCAGCCACCGCTCGACCCAGCTGGTGAGCGCGCGGTGCCCGCGAATCGTCCCCACCTCCTCGACCGGCCGGTATTCGCAGTCGGAGTGGAAATGGGTCTCCACGTAAGAGTTGATGCCGCCGCTCTGCGTGAGCCCGTTGAAGGCCGCGTAGACCGATCGCACGATCGCCGCGTTCTCCCGGGCAATGGACGGGTCAAGGGGGGCGACTTGGACGGGCCAGACTGAGCTCATTGCCCGTGACTACTGTCAGGGCGCTGACCAGGTTCACTGGCAGCGCAATTCGTCTGGACGGACGTCCGAGAGCCCTTGACGCCGCGAGAAGGGTGGGATTAGGGTCGACCCTGCAGCCGCTACCCCTGGCGATTACGATGGTGCCGTCAGCACCTCGACCCCCGTGTTCGACGGCGACGGCGCGGCCCAGCTAGGGCGCTTGGCCGTTTGCAATCTGCCGGGCGAGCGACGGGGGCTCGGGGGGAATGAGTCCCCACGTCAACGACCCTAAGGAGGGGAAGAATGATCAGCAAGCTACGCGGACGCGTCAGCTCGGCTCACGTGATCGCGCTCGCCGCTCTCTTCGTCGCGCTCGGCGGGACCGCGTTCGCCGCCTCAAAGATCGGCACCAACGACATCAAGAACCAGGCGGTCACGAAGCCGAAGATCGCCAAGAAGGCGGTCACGACGGGCCGCATCGCCGATCAGGCGGTGACGGAGAGGACCCTCCGCGACCAGGCTGTGACAACGAACAAGATCGCCGATCTTGCTGTCACGAACCCCAAGCTCGGCGACAGCTCGGTGGACTCGGCCAAGATCGCGGACTCGTCGGTCACCGCGTCGGAGCTCGGGGGTACGACGCAGGTGGTGAGCGCCAGCACGTCGGTCGCCGGCCCCGGCAACGGCACGGTGAGCGTTCAGTGCCCGGCCGGCACGCAGGTGCTGAGCGGCGGTGGGGGAGCGAACAGCTTCCTGGTCTTCGGGGTCGAGTCGTTCCAGTCCGGCAACGGCTGGATCTGGGTCGCCCGCAACACCGATGCCACCGCGCACAACATATTCGCGACCGCCGTCTGCCTCAACGCATAGACGAGACGAGGCGTCGAGAGTGCGCCGCAACGCGCTTGCACTGAGCTGCGCGCTCCTCGTGGCGATGATCGGCCCCGCCGCCGCCGGATGCGGCGGCGGGGCCGGCGCGTCCACGCCGGAGCCCGCGTCGATGGGGCAGGCGCCGACGACGACGTCGGCTGAGGCGACCGGGTCCGAACGCCCGAACCACTCACCGAGCCACGTGAGGAAGTCGGGCACGGTGACACCAGGCACCAGCCCGGACGAGGGATCGCAGGGCGGAGGGCAGGGATCGTCATCCGGCGGCGCGTCCACGGATACGAGGACGGCCAGCGCCTCGACGACGACCACACAGGTCTCCCGGAGCGCATCGAAGAGCCCACCGGTTCCCGCGGGCGGCCATGGCCACGGCGGTAAGGAGAAGGGCACCGCCGCTCACCCGAAGCACCCGCCGAGCCCGTCCGGCTCACACCAACACAGTTCGCGCGGCGGTCAGCCGGGCTCTGGAGGATCGAAGCCGCCAAAGCCGCAGGGCTGACGCTGGCCAGCCGACTCATGAGCGGCTGGCCAGCCGCGTGCTGATCGGTCGGAGACGTCGGCTAGATCGAGATCGTCACCACCGCGACCGGCAAGTTGCTGATCGCCGCCATCGCCCCACCGCTCAGGTTGCAGACCTTGAGCGTCACCGTGCCGTTCGTCGGAACCCCGACGCCGTAGAGCATGATCCCCTGGGGAACCGACCCGTTGATCGAGAAGATCACCGCGTCGCCCACATGCGCGCCGCCGACCGCGACCCCGACGTCCCGGCAGCGGCCATTGGCGGCAAACCCAGCGCCAAGGCTGATCGCACCGTTGGACTCACCGCCGGCGAGGTCGAAAGCGGTCAGCGAATTGCCGGCGACCTTGGAGCTGTCGACGGAGCTCGACCCCAGCTTTGCGTTGGTGACCGCGCCCGAGGCGATCTCGGCGTTTCCGACCGAGCCGCTGGCCAGGTCGTTCTGGGTCAGCGAGTTGTCGACGACCTCGCCGCCGTCGATCGATCCGTCAGCGATCTCGCCCGCTTGGACCGCATCGGTCTGGATCTGAGCGGAGCCCACCGAGTTGTCGGCCAGGTCGGCCGTCTGGACGCCGCCGTCGTTGATCTTGTTGCTGGTGACCGCATCGGCGTTGATGTCGGTCACCTTGACCCCGCCGTCGAGAATCTTGGGACTGGTCACCGCATTGGCTGCGAGATCCTGCGTCTTCACCTCTCCGTCGACGATGTCGCTCGAGAAGACTGTGTTCGCCGCATAGGCGCTGCCAGTGCTGATGGCGATGGCCAGGGCGAGGAACGAGCACACGTTGGCGAACGTGAGCGCGTCACGCAGACG
Organism: Solirubrobacterales bacterium; assembly: GCA_035634715.1. GTDB lineage: Bacteria > Actinomycetota > Thermoleophilia > Solirubrobacterales > 70-9 > AC-56. Next base: position 4,809 of record DASQCL010000150.1, on the reverse strand, counting down.
ATTCATTCTTTCCCCCCTCAGGTTGTAGAGACGACCGCACCATACGCTCGGCCGGGCCGAAGTCCAAATGGCGACATCTCCGCGACTATGCCTGTCGATCGGCGGAGAGCTCCAGCGTCATGAGCACGACGGCGACGGCGTAGATCGGCGAGAGCAGGATGCCGGTGACCGCCTCCCCGGCCCAGTCGCTGAGGATGTGACTGTGGATGATCTCGTGGAACCAGCCCAGCGACGCGGTGGAGAGGATCTCGCTGCCGAGGGAGATCGGAAGCACGACCAGGAACACCGCCCAGAAGTGCCCGCGGACCAGTTGCCGGCTCCGCCTGAGCGCCTCCCGAACGCGGGTCCCTTCGAGCTCGATGATCGGTCCGGCGAGTGCGAACCAGGTCAGGAAGACGAGTCCAGGGACGACGAGGGCGAGCAGGCCGATCGCGGTCCCGGCCGCGACGATGAGGTCGACGACGATCAGCCGGCCGTAGCTGAGGTGCTTCGCGATCGTCAGAAATGGCGGCGGCTGCGACTCCTCGCCGCGCGCGAGCGCGATCGCGACCGCGCCGCTGTAGAAGATCTCGCCGATAAGGCCGGTGACAGCCTGGAGGACGATGGCGGCGAGGATCGCGTAGGTCCCCAGATCCGTGAGGCCGCCGAGATCCTCGATGCGGACCTGCTGGATTCCGTCCGCGAGAGCGTTGATCAGGCCGAGTGGGATGAACACCGCGATCCCGAGGAGGAGCAGGTACCCGCCTCGGCGCCAGTACGTGCGCGCAGTGCGCACGTAGATGTCCCGAGCCGTCACGGCGCGTGACCCTATTTCAGGCGGTCGCTACGCTGCCCGCCGATGTCTCCGAGGACGGGACGGCGGCTCATCTGCGCCGCGGCGATGATCGGGCTGATCGCCGCCGGGGTCGGCGCATGCGGCGGCGGGGACGGGAGCAACTCGACCACGAGCACCGCCTCCGAGCTCACCAAGTCGCAGCTCGTCGCGCAGGGCGACGCCATCTGCAAGGACGCTCACGATCGCTTTGCGGAGCTTCAGGGCAGCCCTCCGACCACGCCCGAAGAGAGCGCGAGCTTCACGCAGAAGCTCATCGACATCACCGAGAGCGAAGTGACGCAGCTGCGCGCGCTCAACCCGCCGGCGAGCGTGAAGCCGGCCCTCGACAGCTACCTGAAGTCGCTCGACAAGAACGTCGATGTGCTGAAGCAGGGCCTGAAGGCGGCGCAGCAGAGCGACGCGACCGCCTACGCCCAGGCGCAGGCGAAGGCGGTGAAGGGCCAGGTCAAACGGCTGCAGTACGCGCAGGCCGTGGGCTTCAAGGAGTGCAGCGTCCCGGCCGGCACCGCGCCGTCCGGCTCGGGCTAGCGGCGGCGCAGCGAGAAGCGGCGGCGCGGCCGCCGGCGAGCGAGCCAGGCGAAGCCGAGCGTCATGGCCGCGTTCCCCGCCCCCGCCATCCAGAGCCCGGCCCGCGCCCCTGGGCGGGAGAAGGCCGATGAGCGCGACCACATGACGTCGGTGACGATCTCCGTGCCGCGAAGCCACGCGAGTGCCCACCAGTCCTCCGGCCGGTTGCGGCTGTAGGCGACCGCGTGCGCGGCCGCGAAGGTGAGCCAGACGGGCCCGCTGCGGCGAAACAGCTCGCGGGCGTCCGGGGAGGGGCGTTCGTGCCCCAGTACGGCCAGCGTGGCATCGGGGGCGAGCACCGCGCCCGTCCCGAGAGCGAGGTCGAAGACGATCATGTTCCGGTTGGTCATCCGCAGAGCTGTCTCAGTGTCCATGGCGGGACGATCAAACCAGATTCGGCCGCACGATCCACCCAGTTAGGAGGGAAAACTCAAACCGGGGCGAAACATGCCGCCGTGAGCAAGACGGCCACGAAGTCTCGTCCGACTCAGTCTCGCGCTCGCGGCGCTCAGGCGCGCCCGCGGCGCAACGGCCGCCCGGCCCGGCAGAACGGCAAGACCCTCTCCACCTACATCACGGAGCGGTTCGACGAGTTCTCCCGCTCGCAGAAGGACGTCGCCCGCTACATCGTCGACCACCTCGACGAGGCCGCCTTCCAAACCGCCGAGGAGCTCGCGCGCCGCGCAAGCACCTCGTCGTCGACGGTCGTGCGCTTCTCACAGGCGCTCGGCTTCGAGGGCTATCCCGAGCTTCAGCAGGCGGCGATCGAGGAGTACCGCAACCGCACGGCCGAGGAGAACAACGGCGCGGGTGGCCAGCTCTTCGACTTCGACCACTCCGAGTTCGAGTCCTCGCTCGCGACCGACCACGCGAACGTCGAGGACACGGCGCGCAACCTCACGCGCGAGCAGGTCGAGGCGTGCGTCTCGGCCTTGGCGTCGGCGCACAGAGTGATGCTCGTCGGTGTCGACCAGATGGCCTTCTTCGCCAGCTACCTGCGCCACCTGCTGGCCCTGCTCGACATCCGCGCCGAGGTCGTGACCAGCCCGCGCCAGGACTCGATCACGAGGCTCAGCCGGGTCGACGAGGACACGCTCATCATCGCGTTCTCGGCCGGCCGGGCGCACCCGCTGGTCGTCCGCGCGATGAAGCTGGCCCGCCACCGTCACGCCAGAACTCTTTCGATCAGCGACGCCACCCTCTCCGAGGTCGCGGAGCACGCCGAGCTGACGCTGTACTACTCGTCGAACAGCCCGTCGTTCACCCGGTCGAACTCGGCTCTCCTGGGCATTGTCCAGGCCCTCGCGTACGGCGTCTACGCCCGCGACAAGGCCGCGTTCAAGGACCGCATCCGCGCCTTCAAGCTGAAGTAACGCGACCGAGCGACTCGTTTTCCCGCAACTAGCGGGCTCCGACGGGGGGAACCCGCGCTTCCGACGGGTCGCGTGTTTAACGTTGCGCCGGTGACGGGAGGCAGACCCAGGCGTCTGCTCGGGCCGACCGTCGGATTGGCGGTCGTCCTGGCCATCTCTGCCCTGGTCCTGTGGGGCGTCGCCCTCTGGGTCTCCTGGGGCGGCTCGTGTCCGAACGCGAGCCAGACGACGGGTGGCCTCGACAAGGGCATCTCCGTGTGGCCGCCGGCCGCTCAATGCACGAACGCCCACGGTGGGACGTTCTGGCACGAGGCGCTCCCCTGGGCCACCTGGTTGATCGGCGCCCTGATCCTCGCCGCCGCGGCCGTCCTGCTCACCGGACTGATCGTGGCGATCCGGGACCTGCGCCGTCCGGCGCCGGCCGCGGGGGGCGCAAGCCTGGGGCGGCTCGAGGCGGCGCCTCCATACGGCGGCGCGCCCGACGGAAGTCGAGCGTCGCGGCATGAGGTCGACCCCGACGAGGACGACGGCCGCGCGATAGCGGCCTGACGCGACGGGTTCGGCTCGACACGGAGTAGTACGCGGCCCGCAGGAATCATCGCTCGCGATGGGCGAGCGAGGCAGTTCCTCCCCTATATTCCAGGCAATGAGTGAGAGAGCGACGTTCCGGGTCAAGCGGGGTCTCGCGGAGATGCTGAAGGGCGGCGTGATCATGGACGTGACCACCGCCGAGCAGGCGCGGATCGCCGAGGACGCCGGGGCCGTCGCGGTGATGGCGCTCGAGCGGGTGCCCGCGGACATCCGCGCCGACGGCGGGGTCGCGCGCATGGCCAGCCCCCGGGTGATCAAGGAGATTCAGGAGGCGGTGACGATCCCCGTCATGGCGAAGGCCCGCATCGGCCACTTCGCCGAGGCGCAGATCCTGCAGTCGCTCGAGGTCGACTACATCGACGAGTCCGAGGTATTGACGCCGGCCGACGAGTCGCACCACATCGACAAGCTTGCGTTCGAGGTCCCCTTCGTGTGCGGCGCGACCAATCTGGGCGAGGCTCTGCGCCGGATCGGCGAGGGCGCCGCGATGATCCGCTCCAAGGGCGAGGCCGGCACCGGCAACATCGTCGAGGCCGTTCGCCACCTGCGCGGGATCGTGGGCGGCATCAAGAGGCTCGGCACTCTCGGCAGCGAGCAGCTCGGCGCCGAGGCCAAGGAGCTGGGGGCCCCGATGGAGGTCATCCGCGAGGTCGCCGAGACGGGCTGGCTCCCGGTGCCGCTGTTCTGCGCCGGAGGCATCGCCACGCCCGCCGACGCGGCGCTCGTCATGCAGCTCGGCGCTCAGGGCAACTTCGTCGGGTCCGGCATCTTCAAATCCGAGGACCCCGAGCGCCGGGCAAGAGCGATCGTCGAGGCCACCACCCACTTCAAGGACGCGGAGCGCGTCGCCGCCGCGTCGATCGAGCTCGGCGAGCCGATGCGCGGCGACGACATCGCGCAGCTCGCGGCGGAGGGCGAACTGCTCCAGCAGCGCGGCGTATAGGGCCCGATGGCGTGAGTCCCTCCAGCGCGGTTCCCCCCGAGGTGGGTGACGCGAGCCGTTTGCGGATTGGCGTGCTGGCCAGCCAGGGCGACTTCGCGGCCCACGCGGAGATGCTGGAGTCGCTCGCGGCGGAGCCGGTCGAGGTCCGGACGCCGGAGGCGATCGTGGGGCTGGACGGCCTGGTCATCCCGGGCGGCGAGAGCACGACGATCACCAAGGCGATCGAACGCGACCGCCTGGAGCCGGCGATCCGCGCCCATGCCGACGGCGGCCGCCCGATCCTGGGTACCTGTGCGGGGATGATCGTGTGCGATCGCGACCACCTCGGCCTGGTCGACGCGAAGGCCCAGCGCAATGCCTTCGGGCGCCAGATAGCCAGCTTTGAGGCAGAGCTCGAGGTGGAGGGGCTCGGGCCGGATCCAGTGCGCGCGGTGTTCATCCGGGCGCCGTGGATCGAGGACTTTGGGGACGACGTCGAGGTGCTCGCCAGCGTCGACGGT
>DASQCL010000149.1:0-12449 GCA_035634715.1 Solirubrobacterales bacterium | reverse complement strand
CGGAACTCAACCTCGCTGGAGGCGTTCGAGCGGTTGCCGAGCTTGTCCTTGAGCCGCTGGATGTGGAAGGCGTTTCGCTCGCCGTCAGGCGTGAACCGGGGGAGGAGGAAGCAGGAGAGCCCGCCGTCGGCCTGCGCGAGGACCAGGAACGCGTCGCACATGGGGGCCGAGCAGAACCACTTGTGGCCGGTGATCTCGTACTCGGCCGCCGGGCCGCCGCCGTTCAGTGGCCGCGCGATCGTGGTGTTCGCGCGGACGTCGGAGCCACCCTGCTTCTCGGTCATCGCCATCCCGCAGAGCGCGCCCTTCTTGTCGGGCGTCGGGACCAGCCGCTCGCCGTCGTAGGACAGGGAGAGGAAGCGCTGCTCCCACTCGTCCGCGAGCTCGGGCTGTGTGCGCAGGGCGGGGATCACGGAGTAGGTCATCGAGATCGGACAGCCAACACCGGCCTCCACCTGGGAGAGCTGGATGAACTTCGCCGCGCGCGCGACGTGCGCGCCATGCCGGGGCTCGCGCCAGGGCGACGCGTGCAGGCCGTGGCCGACGCCGATCCGCATGAGCTCGTGCCAGGAGGGGTGGAACTCGACCTCGTCGATGCGAGTGCCGAAGCGGTCGTGGGTGCGGAGCCGAGGGGGATTCTCGTTCGCCTGGCGGCCCATGTCGATGACGTCTGGGCGCCCGCAGATCGCGCCGAGCTCGCGGGCCTCGTCCTCGGCCCACTCGGCGCCCTCGCGCCGGACGGCCTCCCGCAGCACCCGGTCGGCCTCGAACGGGTTGTAGGGGGCCAGCGGGCTCGACTGGTTGAAGACCTCGTGGGTCGCCTTCCCGGTGCCCTGATCCGGGCGGCGCTCGGCGGTGGCCATTGCTCGATTGTAAGCGCCGCCGCGATAGCTTCCCCGTCCCCCGGGGAACGGGGAAACGGAAGATGGCGAAGATCAAGGTCCAAAACCCGATCGTCGAGCTCGACGGCGACGAGATGACCCGGATCATCTGGGCGTTCATCAAGGAGCAGCTGATCCTGCCCTACCTGGACGTGGAGCTCGACTACTTCGACCTCGGGATCGAGAGCCGCGACGCGACCGACGACCAGATCACCGTCGATGCCGCCAACGCGATCAAAGAGCACGGCGTCGGCGTCAAGTGCGCGACGATCACCCCCGACGAGGCGCGGGTCGAGGAATTCGGCCTGAAACGCATGTACCGCTCCCCGAACGGGACGATCCGCAACATCCTCGGCGGCGTGATCTTCCGCGAGCCGATCGTGATCTCCAACGTCCCGCGACTGGTTCCCGGGTGGACGAAGCCGATCATCATCGGCCGTCACGCCTTCGGCGACCAGTACCGGGCGACCGACACGAGGATCCCTGGCGACGGCACGCTCACGCTGAGCTTCCAGCCCAACGACGGCTCAGAGCCGATGGAGCTCGAGGTGTTCGACTTCCCGGAGGGCGGCGGGGTCGCGATGGCGATGTACAACCTCGACGCCTCGATTCGGGACTTCGCCCGCGCCTCGTTCCGGTACGGGCTCGACCGCGGCCTCCCGGTCTACATGTCGACCAAGAACACGATCCTGAAGACCTACGACGGGCGCTTCAAGGACCTCTTCCACGAGGTGTTCGACGCCGAGTTCTCCGAGGAGTTCGAGGCCGCCGGCCTGACCTACGAGCACCGCCTGATCGACGACATGGTCGCCGCGGCCCTCAAATGGGAGGGCGGCTACGTGTGGGCGTGCAAGAACTACGACGGCGACGTGCAGTCCGACACGGTCGCCCAGGGCTTCGGTTCGCTCGGCCTGATGACGAGCGTGCTCATGACCTCCGACGGCAAGACGGTCGAGGCCGAGGCCGCGCACGGCACCGTGACCCGGCACTTCCGCCAGCACCAGCAGGGCAAGCCCACGTCCACGAACCCGATCGCGTCGATCTTCGCCTGGACGCGCGGCCTGGCCGCTCGCGGGCGGATGGACTCGACGCCCGAGGTGATCGAGTTCGCCGAGACCCTCGAGCGGGTGTGTGTGGAGACGGTCGAGAGCGGGAAGATGACCAAGGACCTCGCGCTCCTCGTCGGCGGAGACCAGGACTTCCTCACCACGCAGGAGTTCCTTGCCGCCATTGACGAGAACCTCGAGAGCGCGATCGGCGAACAAGCGTGATGACGACCAGCGATTCAACCCACCAGGAGGCTTCGAAGTGAGCGATTCCCCCGTCAAGGTCACCGTGACCGGCGCCGCCGGCCAGATCGGCTACGCGCTGCTGCCGCGCATCGCGAGCGGCCAGCTGCTCGGGCCGGACACGGCCGTCGAACTGCGACTGCTCGAGATCACCCCCGCGATGCAGGCCCTCGAGGGCGTGGTGATGGAGCTCGACGACAGCGCCTTCCCGCTGCTCGAGTCCGTCGAGACGTCCGATGACCCCAACTTCGCCTTCGACGGCGCCAATGTCGCGCTGCTGGTGGGCGCGCGCCCGCGAACCAAGGGCATGGAGCGAGCCGATCTCCTCGAGGCCAACGGCGGCATCTTCAAGCCGCAGGGCCAGGCGATCAACGACCACGCGGCCGACGACGTGAAGGTGCTGGTCGTGGGCAACCCAGCCAACACCAACTGCCTGATCGCGATGTCGCACGCTCCCGACGTGCCGAGCGAGAGGTTCACCTCGATGATGCGCCTCGACCACAACCGCGCAAAGGCGCAGCTGGCGAAGAAGGTCGGCGCCCACGCCCGCGACGTCCACCGAATGACGGTGTGGGGCAACCACTCGACGACGCAGTACCCGGACATCAGCCACGCGCTGGTGGGGGACCGCCCGGCGACCGAGCTGGAGACAGAGCGCGGCTGGATCGAGGACGAGTTCATCCCGACGGTTGCCAAGCGCGGCGCGGCGATCATCGAGGCGCGCGGCGCGTCGAGCGCCAAGTCCGCCGCGAGTGCCGCCATCGACCACGTCCACGATTGGGTGCTCGGGACGCCGGAGGGCGACTGGGTGTCGATGGGGATCCCGTCCGACGGGTCCTACGGCATCGACCAGGGCATCATCTGCGGGTTCCCGTGCACGTGCTCCGGCGGCGAGTGGCAGATCGTCCAGGGCCTCGAGATCGACGACTTCTCACGCGAGCGAATCGACGCGTCGGTCGACGAGCTGAAGTCCGAGCGCGACGCGGTGCAGGGCCTGGACCTCATCTAGCCGCCCCCGGCCTGGCCTCCCCGCAGCTCCAAACAGGCACGACCCCCGGTCCGCTACGTCGCGGTGTACTTGCGGCCCGACTTCTTGACCTTGCCCTCCTTCTGGAGGTCGCCGAGAACCCGGTACATGTAGTTCGGCTGGATCTTCATCTTGCGGGCGATCTCCGACGCGCTGCTGCCGGGGTTCGCCTTGATGAGCGCGACCGCCTGGTCGGCGCGGGTGCCGCCGCGGCGCCGCCGGCGGGTCCGGGTGCGGGTGCCGGTGCTGCGGGAGCCGCGCGGCCGGCCGGGCCCGCGGCGTCCCTCGCGCCCCTCCGTGAGACCGGCGAGTGCTCGTTGCAGCTTTGCGAGCTCACCCTCGAGCTCGGTGATCCGTTCCTTCAGTAGAGCCGCCGCCTGATCGACGGCACTCGAGACTGCCATGACAAATCCTTTCGCTGGTAAGCAGACCTTACGTCCCCTGGGCGCGGGAGTGTGACAGTTACCCCGCGCGTCTGCCCCTCGCTTAAGTGTGTCAGTAACGACGCTTGCGCGGGAGCGTTCGGAACACAACGTCCCACAACGGGGAGGAGACACCGTAGCCATAACGGTGGTCCTGGAAGTGGTGACGCATGTGCTGCTCGCGAATGCGCCTGCCCAGCTTCGTCCTCGGCTTGTGATGGTGCACGTGGTAGTGCGTGTAGTCATATGCGAGATAGCCGAGGATGAACCCGGAGAAGATCGGATAGGCCGCCGGCGTTCCGAAGACCAGGGTGTAGACGAACAGGAACAGCGCCGCAAGCGGGATGCTGACGGCCGGGGGCATCACGAGCCGCATCCGGTCGTTGGGATGGTCGTGATGGATGCCGTGGATGACGAAGTGGAGCCGGCTGCCGATCGGATGGTCTGGCTCCCAGTGGAAGACCAGACGGTGCAGCCAGTACTCGGTGAGCGTCCAGATCAGGAGCCCGAGCGCGACGAGGCCGATCAGGGCGAGCGCCCCGTAGCCGCCGTCGGCCCCGAGCCAAATGCCCGCGCCAACCACCGGAATGAAGATGATCGCCGGCACCGACGGGTGGATCCTCGAGAAGAAGTCGAGGAACCGGTTCTCGAACAGCGGCGGTGAGGCGCTCAGCTCGGCGGATCGCTCCTGTGTCATCGAATCTCGATTTTACCGGCGGCGATCCCGGCACCCGATCACGCCGGCATGCGCCGTGACCGCGGGGCTCCTTTCCGCAAAGGCCGTAAATCCCGGCGCGGCCCGTTTTCCAAAAAGGCGGCGATTTGCGCATTCGCGCCCGGCGGGGTTCACGACCCGGTGACATGATCGCCGCACTGAAGAGGACAGGACGATTTCGGAGTGGCAATGGGAGCGATTGGGGCAAACGGACAGGCGATGGAGATGGCTGAGGCGATCGGCCTCGGGCAGCGAAGGGTGAACAAGAGGCGGAAGGGACGCCCGAGCTGCGTCGACTGCTTCTTCCACTGCCAGATGCTCTGCGCCCTCGACCTCGACGAGCCCTGCTCGACCTTCCGGCCGAACACGGCCGACGGCCTGATCGCGCCGCGCCAGCCGGCGCTGCTCATCCGTCAGGCTCCGGACGAGAGAACCGGGATGGTGAACGGGTGAGAAATCAGCCCGAGTGGCCGCCGGGAGCGGCTGCGGCTGATTTCGAACCGACCGTCGAGGCGGCCTGAGCGAGTCCCCGTTCCGGGGATATGATCGCGCCGATGGCCGACGAGCTGGTGGAGAGCCTCAAGCGCGTCCCGATCTTCGCGGGCGTCCGTGACAAGGAACTGGGGCGCCTCGTGAAGGCGATGCGCGATAGCCGCTTCAACGAGGGAGAGGTGATCACCACCGAGGGCCGCAGCGGCGTCGGCTTCTTCCTGATCGAGGACGGCAACGCGACCGTGAGCCTGCGGGGCGAGATCGTCCGCACGCTAGGACCCGGCGACCACTTCGGGGAGATCGCGCTGATCGACGAGGGGCCGCGCTCGGCCACGGTCACCGCCAGCACCGACCTGCGCTGCCGCGGGCTGGCGGCCTGGGAGTTCAAGTCCTTCGTTCAGGAGCACCCCGAGGTCGCGTGGCCGCTGCTCGAGACCCTGGCATCCCGACTACGCGACGCCGAGGAGCGCAGTATCTGAGCGGCGGCGACTTTGTCGCCGCAGCGGAGATGCTGGTCAGGGGCTTTAGCCCCGAAACTGGCTGGTGCCGTTAGTGGTGTGTCGTTATGGCTGGTGCCGTTAGTGGTGTGTCGTTAGGCGGCGGAGCCGCCGTAAGTGCTTGCTAGTAGTTCCTAGCTGTCCGGGAGCGTCGCCCCCAGCGCCTCGAAGCCTCGCTCGGCCGCCGCGCGATCCGCTCCGCCGAGAAGCCAGCGCGTTCTGGCGGCCTGGTAGGGGCACTCGATCTCCTCGAAAACGGAGAGCGCCTCGCGGAGCTGCTCCTCCGAGTCTTCCCTGATGCCGCGAGCCCGCAGCAGGACGCCGCGGGCGTATCTGTGGTCGCCGATCGTCTCCTCGGCCTCGGTGACCGCCTCCCCGCAGCGCTCGTCGCCGGCTCGGACCAGCGCCTCCGCGCGCGTGGCCGCGTAGACCGCACGCCACCAGAAGTTCCCCTCCGGAACCCTGGACAAGCGCTCGGCGGCGTCCCGCAGGCAGCCGCGGTGCATGTCCACGTCGGACTCGAGGAGGATCACCCCTGACACCTGGCCGCCGAGGTGGGGAGCGACGCTCTCCGCGAAGCGGAACCAGTCCTCGGCTGCGGCGTCGTCGCCGCGATAGCCATAGACCGCGCCCGCGCACGCGAGCGCGGCGGCGAGCGCCGCGATCGTGGGCCGGTCGGCCGCCGCCCACGCCTCGCGCAGCTCGTGGGCCATGTCGGTCGCGCTGTCCCAGTTGCCCAGGAAGAAGGCCGGGAGGAGCCCGCGCGCCCACGCGGAGTACACGGCCCCGACCGAAAGGTCCAGGTCACGCGCCTGCGTGGCGTACTTCGCCGCCTCGCGGTAGTCGCCGGTGGCCACCAGCGACTCAATCATCATGTGGAGCGAGTCGCTCCGCTCCGGGCCGAGCTGTAGGCCCCCATGGGCCTCGGAAAGGATGTCGATCCGCTCGCGCGTCGCGGCGACGGCGTCCCGGAACCGGCCCTCGCTCCAGGCGACCGCCGTGCTGGCGTCGAGCGCGCTGGACATGATCGCGACGTCGCCCGCCTGCCGCGCGAGCTCGAGGCCCTCGCGTGCGGGCTCCGCCATGTCGTCATCGTCTCCGAAGCGCCAGGCGATCCACGCCTCGTCGAGCACTAGCCGCGCCCGGGTGACCAGATCGTCCTCCGCGACGAGATCGCGGCCGCGGACCAGCATCGTCTCGACCTCCTCGCGCGGGAGCACGCCGGTGAGCCCGCCCATCCGCGCGACCACCTCGACGACGCGGGCGTAGGTGCTAGCGGCCTGGCGGGTGGCGCCGGCCTCCTCCGAGACCGCGGTGGACTCCTGCAGAAGCCGCAGGGTCTCGTCCCCGCGCCAGCGGTGGAGCGCGAGCTCGGCGGCGAACCGCAGCGCGTCGGCGCGGTCCTCCGGCTCGTCGGCGAGCCTCGCCGCCTGCTCGAACAGCTCCTGGGCCCGCGACGAGGCGCCGCGGCGGGCGGCGATGCCGGCCGCCTCCAGACTCGCGAGACGGGCCGCGTCAGAGTGCTCGGGGGTTGAGGCGAGCCCAGCCGCCTGCACCCGGTGGTAGGCGACAAGCTCGGCGAGCTCCGGGTAGCGCTCGCCCGCGCGGCTGAGGATGCCGGCGGCCGCCCGGTCGTGGAGCATCGCGCGCTCCGCCCGCGGCAGCGCGGCGTACGCGACGTCGCGGATCAGGTGATGCCGGAAGCCGAACCTCCCGGGGCCGATCGCGAGGCGCTCCTGTACGAGCGTCTTCTGCGCGAGGTCGGCCAGGGCGGGGGCGGACGGCTCACGGAGCAGGTCGTCGAGCGCCTCCTCGAGGAAGTTCGGCCCCAGGACCGATGCGTGCTGGAGCGTTCGCTTCTCCCGCGGCGGGAGCAGGTCGAGCCGCGCGGCGATCGCGGCCTGGACGGTGTCCGGGAGGTGATCCGCGGCGCCGCCGCGTCCTTCGACGATCGCCTGGGCCACCTCCTCGGCGAAGAACGGGTTACCCCCGGACGCCTGGGCGACGCGGCCCGCGAGCGCGCGGTCCTTGTCGGGGAGGAGCGCCTCCGCCAGCTCGCCGGCGGCCTCCGCGGTCAGCGGGCGAAGCTCGATCTGGGTGACGTTGCGGGCCGATCGTCCGAAGTCGGGCCGGCGCTCGAGGAGCTCCGGGCGGCTCGTGCACAGGACCATGAGCGGCACGTCGTCGAGCCGGAAGACGACCTCCTCCACGAGGTCGAGCAGGCCGTCGTCGGCCCAGTGCGCGTCGTCGATCCCGATCACCAGCGGCCGCTCTCCCGCCAGCAGGGCGACCAGGCGCCGCCATGCCCGCTTCAGCTCGTCCTCGACGTCACCGTCACGCGCCTCGCCGCCGAGCGCCGTGGCGAGCGCGTGGGCGAGCTCGTCGGCATCCTCGGCGCCGAGGTTCGCGAGCCGCTCGCCAAGCGCGTCGTGGACGCTCGCCACCGAGTCCTCCGCGCCGGCTCCCGCTGCCGCACGCAGGATCTCGCCAAGCGCCCAGAACGCGATGCCCCGGCCGTACGGGGGGTTCCTCCCAAGAAGGGTCTCCGGAGCCGGCTCGGCCGCGGCCAGGCGCTCGGTCAGCTCGCTGGCGAGCCGCGTCTTGCCGACCCCGGCGTCGCCGGTGATCGTCACCAGCTCGGGCACCCGGTCGCGCGCCGCGCGGCGGTAGACCAGCTCCAGCAGCGCCATGTCGTCGTCGCGCCCGACGAAGGGAACGCTCGTCCCGATCCGCTCGGTGCCGGCGGATGCCGCGCGCCAGGCCCGCAGCGGCTCCGGAAAGCCCTTCGCCTCGACGGGGTCCGCCTGGTGGACCTCCGACGCCCGGCACGCCCACGCTGCGCGCTCGCCGACCAGCACCTCGCCGGGCGCCGCCGCCTGCTGCAGGCGCGCTGCCGCGTTGACCGCCTCGCCGGTGACCGACAGGTCGTCACCGCGGTCCAGGGCGAGGACCTCGCCCGTCTCGATGCCGACCCGGACGGCCAGGCCCTGGTCCATGGATGCGACCCGCTCGGTCAGGGCGAGCGCCGCCGCCACCGCCCGGTCCGGGTCGTCGGTGTGGACGCGCGGCACCCCGAACACGGCGAGGACCGCGTCGCCGACGTACTTCTCGACGGTCCCTCCGTGCTCCTCGAGCGTCGAGCGCGCCACCGCGAAGAAGGGTGCGAGGCGCCCGCGGAGCTCCTCCGGGTCCAGGTCCGACGCCATCTCGGTCGAGCCGACGAGGTCGGCGAAGACCATCGTCGCGAGCTTTCGCTCCGCGCCGGCAAGCTCCCCGAGAGGCGAGCCGCACGAAGGGCAGAACCGCGCGTCGTCACCCGCGGAAGCACCGCAACGAGCACAGGTCTGAGGCATGTGCTGACGATACCCACGGCGTTGGCGTCACGGTCGTTGGCTTGCATTCCGGCCGAGCGCCGGGCGCGAGCGAGGACCGCGACTAGAGTTGCCTTTGCTTATGCGGATCACCGTGCTGGGCAAGTCCCCCTCGTGGCAGGACGCCGGGGGCGCCTGCAGCGGCTATCTGGTCGAGGACGGCGAGACGACGCTGCTGCTCGACTGCGGCAACGGCGTCTTCGCGAAGCTGCGCGAGCGCGTCGACTACACGGACGTCGACGCGATCCTCATCTCCCACCTGCACGCCGACCACATCCTCGATCTGGTTCCGTACTCATACGCCCTGATCTACGCACCGCGCCAGCAGCCCGTGCCCGTGGGCGGCTATCCCGGGACCGACAACCCCGCCCGCCCGCGGCTGATCGCGCCGAGCGGCGCGGTCGACACCTTCCACCAGCTCGTCGGCTCCTGGGGCAACGAGGACCTGATCGACATCGCGTTCGCCATCGAGGAGTACGACCCGGCGGAGACGGTTGAGGTGGGGACACTTCGGGCCCGCTTCCAGGAGGTGCCGCACTTCACGACCACGTACGCGATCGACTTCAGCTCCACCAACGGCGACGGGCGCTTCACCTACGGGGCCGACTGCCGCCCCGGCGACGAGCTGATCGAGATCGCGCGCGACACAAACCTCCTGTTCGTCGAGGCGACCCTGCCGCGCCCGGAGCGCGATGGCGATCGCGGCCACATGACTCCGGCCGAGGCCGGGGACCACGCCCGCCGTGCTGGCGCGAAGCGGGTCGTGCTGACGCACATCTCGGACGAGCTCGACGCGGACTGGGCCCGGGACGAGGGTTCGGAGGCGTTCGGCGCCCCGGTCGAGGTCGCGCGAGAGGGCGCCACCTACGACGTGTAGAGCCCGAGGCGGACAGGGCCGTTCCCGCGAAACTCGACGATGGTGCGAAAACCGCACAACCTATATGTGCGAAAACCGCACATATAGGTTGGTTTCTGCACCATCGCTGGCTAGCTAAGGTAGGGCCGTGGCACGGGACCGGGACCTGCTGGTCAATTTCGAGCGCATGCGCCGGGAGATGGACGAGCTCTTCGGCAGCGTCTGGGGCGCCGGCGGCCCGCTCTCGCGACGCCCCCAGACCGGTTTCTCCCCCCGCGTCGACGTCTATTACTGCGGCGAGCCACCGAAGGCCATCGTCAAGGTCGATCTCGCCGGCGTGAGCCTCGACAGCATCGGCCTCGAGGTGGTGGGCCGCGACCTCGTGATCAGCGGCGAGCGGCCCATTCAGGAGACCGAGGGCCGTGTGTACCAGCAGGTCGAGATCCAGGCCGGGCCGTTCCGGCGCGTCATCGAGCTGAACGCGGACCCGGTCGCCGAGGAGGCCAGGGCCACCTACGACGACGGGATCCTCCGCGTCGAGCTGCCGCTGCGGGCGCGTGCCGCCACCAGCCGCAGCGTGCCGATCGAGACCGGCGAGTAGCTGTGGAGCGACGCGCTGGGGACATCCCAGGGCTGGGCGCGGAGGAGGACGGCGGCCCCAGCATCGAGGTCGTGGAGGGCGCCGACATCGAGCAGGCCATCCGCGAGCGCCAGGATCAGCCCGTTCCCAGCGCGCTCCCGGTGCTTCCCCTCCAGGAGATGGTGCCCTTCCCGGACACGCTGACCCCGCTCGCGGTCGGGCGCGAGCGTTCGATGCGACTCGTGAACGAGGTGCTTTCGGGCGAGCGCATGCTCGTGATGGTCGCGTCCAAGAACCCCGAGGCCGAGGAGCCCGGGCCCGACGAGCTCTACGACGTCGGCGTCGCCGGCGTCGTCGCGCGAATGCTGAAGGTGCCCGACGGGACCATCAGGATCCTGGTCCAGGGCACCGAGCGCGTTCGCCTGACCGACTACGTCGCCGAGGAGCCCTATCTCATCGCCCGCATCGAGCCGATGCCGGACGTCGTGGAGCCGTCCCCGGAGCTGGAGGCCCTCACCCACAACGTCCAGCGCACCTTCTCGGAGATCATCGAGCAGATCCCCTACCTGCCCGAGGAGCTGCAGCTCGCGGTCGCAAATCTCGACGACTCGTCGGCGCTCGCACACCTCATCGCCGGCGCGCTGCGCATCTCGACGGAGGAGAAACAGGAGCTCCTGGAACAGGTCGACGTGGGCAAGCGACTTCGCCGGCTGTCGGAGATCCTCGCCCGGGAGCTCGAGGTCGTCCAGCTCGGCACCAAGATCCAGTCGCAGGTCCAGTCCGAGTTGGACAAGGGGCAGCGCGAGTTCTACCTGCGCGAGCAGCTCAAGGCGATCCAGCAGGAGCTGGGCGAGGGCGACGAGCAGCAGGCCGAGATCAACGAGCTGCGCGAGCGCATCGAGCACGCCAACCTCCCGGAGGCGGCCCGCAAGCAGGCGGACCGGGAGCTCGGCCGGCTGGAGCGACTGCCCCCGGCGGCCGCCGAGTACGGAGTGATCCGGACCTACCTCGAATGGCTGGTCGAGCTCCCCTGGGACAAGGAGACCGAGGACGACCTTGACCTCCCTCACGCGCGCGAGGTGCTCGACGCCGACCACTACGATCTCGAACGCGTCAAGGACCGAATCCTGGAGTACCTGGCGGTTCGAACGCTGCAAACAAAGCGCGCCACCTCCTCCGCTTCGCGTCCGGGGGTGTCGCGGTCGGCAAAGGGGCCGATCCTCTGCTTTGTCGGGCCTCCGGGAGTGGGAAAGACGAGCCTGGGCCAGTCGATCGCGAAGTCGCTCGGGAGGGAGTTCGAGCGGATCTCGGTCGGCGGCGTCCGCGACGAGGCGGAGATCCGCGGCCACCGCCGCACCTACGTCGGGGCGCTCCCCGGCGTGATTATCCGGGCGCTGCGCGACGCCGGCACCCGCAACCCGGTGTTCATGATTGACGAGATCGACAAGATGGGCGCCGACTTCCGCGGCGACCCCGCGAGCGCGATGCTCGAGGTGCTCGATCCCGCCCAGAACCAGTCGTTCCGAGACCACTACCTGGACCTCGAGTTCGACCTCTCGGACGTGCTGTTCATCGCCACCGCGAACACGCTGGACACCGTTCCGATCCCGCTTCAGGACCGGATGGAGGTCATCCAGCTAGCCGGCTACACCGCCGACGAGAAGCTCCACATCGCCAAGCGCTATCTGGTGCCGCGCCAGATCGAGCAGAACGGGCTGGCGCGCAGCCAGATCTCGTTCGCCGACCCGGCGCTCAAGACGATCATCGACGAGTACACCCGCGAGGCGGGCGTTCGCAACCTCGAGCGCGAGATCGGGAGCATCTGCCGCAAGGTCGCCCGGCAGATCGCCGAGGGAGAGGTGAAGCGCAAGGTGACGATCTCCGCCAAGCGCGCACGGGAGCTGCTGGGCAAGCGCCGGTTCTTCGCCGAGCAGCGGCGCCGCACCAAGCTCCCCGGCGTGGCAACCGGGCTGGCCTGGACGCCGGTCGGCGGCGAGGTCCTGTTCGTCGAGGCGACGGCGATGCCGGGGGACGGCAAGCTCACCATCACGGGCCAGATCGGGGACGTGATGCGCGAGTCCGCGCAGGCCGCCCTCTCGTGGGTGCGCGGCCACCTGGACAGGCTCCCGTCCGAGGTGCCCGAGGACTGGTTCGCCACCCATGACATCCACATCCACGTGCCCGCCGGCGCCGTCCCCAAGGACGGTCCCTCGGCGGGCGTCGCCATGGCGGTCGCCCTCAGCTCGCTCGTGACCGCCAAGCCCGTTTCCTCGGACGTGGCGATGACCGGTGAGGTGACGCTCACGGGCCAGGTGCTGC
>DASQCL010000148.1:0-6729 GCA_035634715.1 Solirubrobacterales bacterium | reverse complement strand
AGCCATCGCCTCGGCCCTCTGCACCACCTCGCTCGCCAGATTCAGAGCCTCCGCAAGCCGC
Source organism: Solirubrobacterales bacterium (assembly GCA_035634715.1). Classification (GTDB taxonomy): domain Bacteria; phylum Actinomycetota; class Thermoleophilia; order Solirubrobacterales; family 70-9; genus AC-56. The sequence goes on along the minus strand of DASQCL010000148.1, from coordinate 6,668 downwards.
GGCGGCCCGTCCGACTCCCGCCGACCGGCCGGCACTGCGGACCACGGCGGCCCCGATCGGCTTGGTCCGCGACCGCCGAGCAGCCCCGAATCCCGCTCCTCGGCTTGAATCCCTGCGCGCAGCACGTTCCCGTCGGCATCCTCGAACACTTGGTTGCTCCCGGCCTCGCCCTGCTCGGCGATGCGCACCGCTGCATCCTCGGCCGCAGCGAGCAGCTCCTCGATCCTGTCTGCGGCCTCGGTGAGCGCGGCCCGGAGCGACGAGTTCGGCCCAGCTACGCGCTCCTCGGGTTGCGGCTGCCCGTTCATCGGTATTAGCGTAACGGCAACCGACGGGACCGGCGCCGGGACGACGGTTGAATTTCGGCGGATCGGCGGCGGACGGTCAATGGTTCGTCGGACCCTCTCGCGGATCCCGGGGCTCATCGACACTCTCGAGGATCCGTCGCTCCGCTTCGATGATCCGGCGGGCCACCTCCTCCTCGACGCGGATCGCCTCCTGCATGCGCTCGTCCCACCCTGCGGCGCGCGCGGCACTCTCGCCGATCCCTTGAATGCGCCGCTCGATCCCGTTCATCCGATCCTCTCGCCGGGCCAGACGATCCTCGGAATCACTGACCTGGCCGATCATCTGGTCGATGCGCGCCAGCGCCTCCTCGACCCGCGTGCCCGCCTCCATCAAGCGGCGCTCGGCGTCGGCGAGGCGACCCTCGGCGACGGAGACCTCCGCCTCGCTCGCGACGGCGGCGCTGCGCGCTGCTTCGAGCCGGCTTCGGGAGTCCGTGGCGAGACGCTCCACGTGACCCTGCTCGGCCGCCGCTGCGGCGGCCTGATCCCGCAGGCGCATCTCGGCGTCGCCGGCGCTGCGCATGAGGTCGGCCCGCAGTCCGTCCGCCGCTCGTTCGATCTCTCGCTTTGCCGAGCCCGCGCGCTCGTCGACTCCTTGGAGCGCCGCCTCGACGCGCCGCGAACTCTCCTCGCGCACCAGCTTGAGCTCGTGGCGACGAGACCGGCGGGACATCTCCTTGGCCGCGCTCTCGACGCGGGCCGTCAGTGACGCCACTGACGCCTGCGCCCGAGCCGCCGCCGCCTCGCCTGCCTCCCTCACGCGATCCATCGTGGCCTCGATCGACTTCACGGCCCCCCGCTCCGTCCCCCGGATCGAGTCGAGCGCGCGTTCGGTCTCCTGCTCGATCCTGCTCTCACGCTCGCTCGATTCCCTCTTGAGCTCCGTGCGCAGCCGGCCGAACAGGTCATTTCGCGCCTCCTCGAGGCCGGCGCGGAGGCGCTCCTCCAAACGGGCTTCAACCCTCCCTGGGGGCCCAGGTCCCCGCGAGCGTGAAGTCTCGTCGATGTCCACGGCCAGGGAACGGGCACGCTCCTCCAGCGCCCGACCCATATCTTCGGCGATCTGCCGTGCCTGTGTGCGGAACTCTCCAAGGGCCTCGCCCATGCGCTCGCCGGCGATCAGGAAAACCCGCCGCTCGGTCTCGGCGACGGCCGCCTCCTGCGCGTGCTCGAGGGACGCCGCGAGCTCCTCCAAGGTGTGCCCCAGCGATTGCCGCGCCTGACCACGATCGCCGGCGGAGCGCGAGCCACCGCCGCGCTCGGACCGCTCACCCATGTCGTCGGCCACGAGGGAGAATGTTCCTACACGCGCCGGTCGCCCCCTCGTCTCCGCCAGACCCAAGCAAGCAACCCGGGCACGTACGCGCGGGGGGGGATATTGTGCTCGTGACTGCCTAGAGACGACGAGGGGGCACGTATGAAGCGGGTTATTGTGGTCGCGACGGCTTTCGGGGTGGCGGCGTGGATGGCGATTGCGGGGAGTCTCGCAGCGGCGGCGACGCCACGGTGGGTAAGGCACGTCCAGCGCTATCCCGGCGGCATCTCCAGCGGCGTGCGGGCGTACACCGACTCCGGGTTGCAGCGGGCTCAGGCGGCGTCCAAGTTCCGCAGCCCATCGGTGGCCCCGGTCTCCTCTCAGAGCGCGGGATCGCTTCAAAACCTGCAGGTGAACTCGGACTCGAATCCGCCGCTGCCGCAGAACGAGACCCAGATCGCCCACAGCGTGTTCAACGACAAGATCGCCGTGGGCGGCGCGAACGACTACGTGAACGGCGGCTCGCAGCTCTACGCCACCACCGATGGCGGACAGTCCTGGACGACCCAGTATCGATCGTCCGCGGCCGAGGAGACGGGCGACTTCTGCGGCGGCGGCGGCGATCCGGCCGTCGCTTACAGCCGGCGAGACCACGCCTTCTACTTCGCGCAGCTGTGCTTCTTCCGCGCCTTCCTGCCATCGGAGATCGAGGTGATCCAGTCCACCGACAACGGGAGGACCTGGACGGGGTCGCGCACGGGCGCATACCCAGTCTCGAACTTCAGCCCGAAGCTCGACGACTTCAACCCGGCGCTCTTCTATGACAAGGAGCAGATCACCGTCGACAACAATCCGTCCAGCCCGCACTACGGACGGATCTACGTCACCTACATCAAGTTCCACATGCTGCCCAGCGGGTTCAGCGACTATTGCCCCGCGCAGGTCGCCTACACGGACAACATCGACCCCAACGGCGATGGCGACCTGACCGACGCGGTCTGGCACCACACGGGAATCTCACCCGACAACCCGGGTGGCAACGGCAAGGGCCCGTCGGCCAACCAGGGCGCGCAGCCGGTCGTGGACAACCAGGGCGGCCTGGACGTCTCGTACATGACGGAGGAGTGCAACACGTCGCTCGACCACGGCATCTTCTTCAAGCGCTCGACGAACGGCGGCGCGAGCTTCGGGCCGACTAGGCAGATCAACAAGCCAGGCCAGTGGGCGGACAACCCGAACCCGGACGATCTGTTGCCGCCGAAGCGGGCTCGCATCGCGTCCTCGACGTCCGCTCCGCTCGTCTTCAATCCGGTCGACAAGTCGCTGAACTACATCGTCCAGAACAACGTCAACCGGGCGAAGAGCGGTGCCGACATCTCGTTCGCGAAGTCGAAGGACTACGGCCAGACGTGGTCGAACATGCACGACGTGGCGATCAACGGCTCCGGCACGCCGGCGCCGAACGACCAGTTCTTCCCGTGGATGGACGTCACCCCGAAGGGCAAGCTGCGCGCCATCTGGTTCGACAACAGAAACGCGCCCGGCAACATCAGCATCGAGACGTTCGAGGGCCGCTCGGGGATCAACGGGCGCAACTGGTCCAACAAGGACATCAGCACCCAGCGGTGGAACCCGAACCAGAGCTTCTTCGGCTCGGGTGCGTTCATCGGCGACTACAACGGGTTCGCGGCGGGCGACGGAGTGATGTATCCGCTGTGGACGGATGGGCGCGACACGCCCGGACCGCCCCTGGGCCAGACCGACATCTGGACCGACGTCGAGCTGAGGAACTCCCCCTAGATCCCCTTCGCGCCGGTCGCCGGCCTTGCGCGCGGCGACGGGGACGGATAGTGTCGCCGTCCAGGGTGGAGCACGAGAGAGACTCGCTTCGCAGCCGACGGATCGGCCGCCTGGGGGCAGGGCTGCCGGTCGCGCTGGTCCTTGCCGGGCTTACGGCGGGCGGCGCCAGCTCCTTCGACGGCGCTCCGACCGCCGCCGCTCCGGTCGCGCACAGGGGTGCGGGCCTTCAGCTGCAGGTCATGACCTCGACCGACTCGGCGGCGCTGTCCGCGGGCAGCGTGCGGGTCCGGGCGGACTCGCCCGGGAATCAGCGGGTTGAGCTCTCCACGGCGGGGTTCGGCAACGGTCCGCTGCTGACTGTCCCAACGACCGTGGGTCTGACGCCGGGGGCGAACAGCCTCGACCTACCGCTCAGCGGTAAGGGCCGGGAGGTGTTGGCCGGCTGCGGCGCGACCCAGCTGATCGTCACCGCCCTCGACCCGTCCAGCGGCGCCACGCTCGCCCGAGGGATGGTCTCCCTCAAGCGCACGGTCCCGCAGTGCGCGAAGCTCGACAAGGCCTCGCGCTGCGAGACGATCGCCGCTCCCGGGACCAACTGCCTGTTCCCGTGGCCGAGTAACCACTTCACGGTCACCGACCCCAGCACCGGCACCGGCAGGCAGGTGAACCTGAAGCGCGTTTCGATGCCGGAGAACAAGAACGGCGTCCCGGTCGATCCGACGGAGCTCAACCGAAGCGACGGCTTCAGCCCGGGGGTCAGCATCGTCACCCAGGTCCCCGGCCTGACCAGCAGGAAGGCCCTCAACCGGACGCAGGCGGTTCGCGTCACGGACATGAACAAGGCGTTCAAGCCGGACCAGCCGATCGTCCTCATCGACGCGACCACGGGTCAGCGCCAGCTGATCTGGGCGGAGGTGGACTCCAACGCGACGAGCCCGCAGGGGACCGACCTGATCATCCGGGTCGGCAAGAACCTCAAGGAGGGCCACCGGTACATCGTCGCGATGCGCGACCTGCGGACCGCCGGCGGGCAGAAGATCCCGGCGCCGCCCGGGTTCGCCATCTACCGGGACGACCTGAAGACGAACATCCCGGCGATCGAGCAGCGCCGGCAGCACTTCGACTCGATCTTCAAGACGCTCAAGGATGCCGGCATCCAGCGCGGCAACCTCTACGACGCCTGGGACTTCACCGTCGCGAGCACCCAGAACATCACCGGGCGGATGCTGCACATCCGCGACAACGGACTCGCTCAGCTCGGCGACAACACGCCGGGGGACGGGATCGAGCAGGGGCACGCGCCGGACTTCACGATCACCGACGTCAAGACCGTCGACGAGCCCTCGCCGGGACCCGGGCACGAGGACCTGGCGGTGACGGACCCGAGCCACGCCGTACAGAACGTCCGCGAGGTCACCGGGACCTTCCAGGTGCCGTGTTACCTGAACCAGGTGGGGTGCCCGTCGGGCTCCAAGTTCAACCTCGGCGCCGACGGCCTGCCGCATCAGACGCCGGGCAACTTCTACACCGCGAACTTCACCTGCAACATCCCGCAGTCCGCGGTCCATGAGCAGACGCCGGGTGCAGGCGACTGGCAGGTCGTCCACCCGGACCGAACGTCGATGTACGGGCACGGGCTCTTCGGCGACGCCGGCGAGGTCCACACGACGAACGTCCGGCAGCTCGGCGACGACCACAACGTGATCACGTGCGCGACGGACTTCATCGGCATGGCGGAGGAGGACGTCATCCCCGAGGCGGTTCCCGCCCTGCGCGACCTGTCCAACTTCCCGCCGCTGCCCGACCGCCTGCAGCAGGGGCTCCTCGACTTCATCTACCTCGGGCGGCTCATGAGCCTCCCCGACGGCTTCGCCAGCGATCCGGCGTTCAAGTTCGGCGGGCAGTCGGCGATCGACACGAGCAAGGGCGTCTTCTACTACGGCAACAGCCAGGGCGGGATCGCCGGCGGTGCCCTGACGGCGGTCGAGCCCGACGTGAGGAGGTCGGTCCTCTACGTGCCTGGCATGAACTACTCGACCCTGCTGACCCGGAGCGTCGACTTCTCCGACTACGCGCTGATCCTCTATCCCTCCTATCCCAACGAGAGCGTCCGGCCGCTGCTCCTGTCACAGATCCAGATGGAATGGGACCGCGGCGAGCCGGACGGCTACGCCAACCATATGACCAGCAACCCGCTGCCGGGGACGCCGGCGCATCACGTCCTGATCGACATGTCCTACGGCGACCATCAGGTCACCAACGTCGCCACGGAGGTGGAGGCGCGCACGATCGGCGCGCCGCTGCGGCGCCCCGCGCTCGATCCCGGCCGGCCGCCGAGCGCGTACACCAACTTCTTCCCGCAGCTGCCCACGCTCGGGCCACTCTCGGGCCCGGCGGCCCACGGCAACGGGTTCTTCGTCTGGGACATCGGCCCCAAGCGCCCGGACGGGGCGGGCGGCTACCTCGGCACGGCCTCGGCGCCGATCACCAACACCGCGCCCAACGACTCCTACGGCGTCGACCCGCACGACACGGTGATCAACACCTCGCCCGAGGTCCGCCACCAGATCGCGGCGTTCATCAGCCCGCAGGGCAAGATCATCGACCCGTGCGGCAGCGCCCCCTGCTACGCGGCGGGCTGGACCGGCCCGCCGTAGGCCACGCGCGGCCTAGAGGCCCAGCGTCTTCGCGATGATGTTGCGCTGGATCTCCGACGTGCCGCCGTAGATCGTCGAGACCAGCGTCTGGCGCACGAGGCGCTCCATGTCGTACTCGGACGAGTAGCCGTAGCCGCCCATCATCTGCATGCCCTCGAGCGACGCCTTCTGGGCGGTCTCGGTGACGAGGAGCTTCACCATCGAGGCCTCGCGGGGGAGCATCCGATCCGGGTCCTCGTCGACCTTCGAGGCGACCCAGTGGGTCATGAGGCGGGCCGCCTCGAGCTCGGTCGCGAGGTCCGCGATGCGGTGCTGGAGGGCCTGGAAGGAGCCGATCGGGCGACCGAACTGCTTGCGCTCCTTCACGTAGGCGAGGGTGTCGTCGAAGGCGCGCTGGCCGACGCCGAGCATGGTGGCGGCGAGGATCAGCCGCTCGACGTTGAGCCCGGCCATCAGCTGGGTCCAGCCCTGGTCGACCTCGCCGAGAAGCGCAGACTCCGGCGCCTCGACCTCCTCGAGGAAGAGCTGGGCGGTCTCGCGGCCGCCGAGCGTGTCGATGGGGTCGATCGTCAGGCCCTCGGCATCGGTGGGAATCCAGATCATCGACAG
>DASQCL010000147.1:0-3580 GCA_035634715.1 Solirubrobacterales bacterium | reverse complement strand
ACGAGGAGGGGCCGGGCGCCAAAATGCTCGCCCGGGCGACCCGCGACAGCGTCGTCGATGGCGACGTTGTCCTCGGGCCGAACCGGCACGCCGTCGAGGACTCGCTCGTGGACGCCTCGCGCCACGCGGCAGTGGTCCTCGCGTCGGGTGGCCTCGGGCTGATATCCCTCCCCGAGCGAAAGGATCGGCTCACGATCGGCGAGATCGAATCGCTGCACCCGCGTCTCGTCAGCACGCTCGTCGAGCATCCCGGGATTGGGTTCGTCATGGTGCGCGCGGACGGCAACGGCGCCGTCGTGCTCGGCGCGGACGGTACCCGGCATCTCGCCGACGACCGGGTCACGGGCGTGGACCCCCTACGCGACTTCGGACCAAACGCGGGCGACCACCTGCGCCGCACGGACGGGTTTCCCCACTGCCCGGACATCCTCGTCAACTGCACCTACGACGCTCAGGCCAACGAGGTCGCGCCGTTCGAGGAGTTCATGGGCTCACACGGCGGGCTTGGCGGCTGGCAGATGCGGCCGTTCGCCCTGGTGCCAGCCTTCTGGAGTCGGCCCGAGAGTCCGATCGTGGGCGTGAGGGCTATGCACGATGAGCTCCGAGCCTGGCTGGCGGAGACGGGCCTCGAGCTGAGGCCGCACTCGCGACTGTGAGCGGCTAGCGTTGGGCCGGTGAACGACGGAGCCTCACCGGTGCTGATCGCCTATGACGGCTCAGACCCAGCGAAGCAGGCCATCAGCGCGGCCGCCGAGCTGTTCGCGGGGCGTCCCGCGTATGTGGTCACGATCTGGGAGCCAGGCCTCGCGTACGCGATGGCCGACCTGGAGCCCACGGGCCCTGAGCTCTCGCCCATCCCGATGGACATCGAGGGCGCGCAGGAGCTCGAGGACGAGCTACAGGTCCACGCGCGGCGCACGGCGGCCGAGGGCGCCGAGCTCGCGAGATCCGCGGGCCTCGATTGCGACGCGCTCGTGGTCGCCGATCGCGTCAGCGTCGCCGAGGCGCTGGTCGAGGTCGCCGAAAAGCAGTCGGTCGCCGCGATCGTCGTCGGCTCCCGGGGCCTGACCGGCCTTCGCGCGAGGCTCGAGGGGAGCACGTCCTCGGCGGTCCTCAAGCACGCCAAGTGCCCCGTCGTCGTCGTCCACAACGACTGAGCGCCCGCCTGCCGAAAAGCCCATGCGGCAGGGGAATCCAGGCCCCTGCCGAACCTGGCAGCGGCAAGAAAAGGAGGAACGCTCACATGTCAAACGGAGTTCAAGAAAGACAACCGACGGGCTGGACGGTCTTCGCCGGCATGCTGCTGGTGATCGTCGGCTCGCTCGACGCGCTGTGGGGGCTCGCCGGAATTCTCAACGACCAGGTGGTGGTCGTTGGCGGTCACGGAACGATCGTCGCCGACGTGACCACCTGGGGATGGGTCCACCTGTTTCTCGGATCGGCCGTCGCCCTCACGGGTATGGCGCTGTTCACGGGAAACACGACGGCGCGGTGGGTGGCGGTCTTCTTCGTGACCGTCAGCGCGATCTCGCAGATCGTCTACTTCCCACTCGCACCGCTGTGGGCCTTCCTGATGATCATCCTCGCCGTCACGATCATCTACCAGCTGACCGCACGCTGGGATTCCTAGAGCCCTACGACACGGTCGTCAGCGCGGCGGCGACCGTAAACCCGAGCGTCGTAACGAGGCCGGCCGTACGGCCGGCCTCGTTGGTCGCCTCGGGAATCATCGAGTCGATCAGCATCACGATCAGCGCCCCGGCGGCGAAGCCGTTGATGATCGCCCTGAAGTCGCCCGACGTGGCGTTTGCCACCGCGTAGCCGACGACCGTGGCGAGCGCGCAGATCGCCGCCACGGCGAGCCACAGCCGCGTGATGGTGCGCCGGGAGGTGCCGGCTCTCTGCATCTGGTCAGCCGACCCGATGGCCTCGGGGAGGTTGGAGACGAAGATCGCGACCAACAGGCCCACGCTCACCCCCTGGCCCGCCGCCAGGCCGATGCCCAGCGCCATCTGCTCGGGCACGCCGTCGAGAAAGGCCCCCAGCGCAAGCGCCGGCCCCGCTGCGGCACCGGCGGCCGCCCGCCCGGGACGTCCGCGCCCCGTGGACGATCGCTTCGCGAGCACGCCGTCGAGCACGTAGAACGTCAGCGCGCCGACGGCGAGCCCGATTGCGGTCACGCCGAGCCCGCCCACCCTCGCGCCCTCGGCCGCCAGATCGAAGCTGATCGCGCTGATCAGGGCGCCCGAGCCGAAGGCGAGCACGAAGCCGACCCACTGGATCGGCCACCGCCGGGCGAACGTCAGCAGCTCACCGAGCACGAGGGATGAGGCCGCCAGCGAGCCCCAGCCAATCGCCGCGAGCATCGGACTACAGCTCCGGGACGTCCGCGCCGAGCGGCGTGAAGCGGGCGCGGCGGATCTCGACGCCGTCGCCCGCTTGTTGTCCCAGGGCGTCGACGACCTTGCCCGTGTCCTGCCAGAAGCACCAAAACAGAACCGAGGGGCCGGCGCCGGAGACAGTCGCCCCGATCGCACCCACTTCGTCAGCCAGCGACAGCAGCTCGATCGATCGCGGGTAGACCTCCGCGCGGCGCTCCTGGTGCAGCCGATCGGCCAGCCCGCGGGAGATCAGGGTCAGGTCCGATCGCTCGATGCCAAGGACCAGGTGGGAGGCCGCCGCGACGTTGGCGACCGCGTCGGTCATCGGGACGTCCGCCGGAAGGGCTGCGCGGGCGGCCTCGGTCGAGACCTCCTCCGAGGGGATCGCCAAGACGCCCTCGACGCCCTCCGGGGGCTCCAACCGGGCGGGCAGCACCGGGGCCGCCGGCGAGTCTGCGTCCGGGTCGGGCGGGCAAACCGCGAAGCCGCCGAAGAGCGCCGCGGCGACGTTGTCCGGATGGCCCTCCACGTCGACGGCGTGGCGGTAGACGTCCGGCGGGTCGAGCCCGAGCTCGTACAGGTGGTCCGCGGCCAGCAGCCCGGCAACGATCGCGGCCGCGCTGGAGCCGAGGCCCCGCGCCACCGGGATGTCGCTGCGGACCTCGAAGCGCAGGCCGTCCGCGCTGTGCAGCCGCTCGAAGGCGCGGACGCAGAGGTTGTCGCGGTCTGTGGGGAGCCCCTCTCCCCCGGCCTCCACCTCGAAGGCGTCGCCCTCGGTCACCTCCAGCTCGAGGTGGATGTCGAGCGCCGCGGCGAGGACGTCGTAGCCGGGACCCAGGTTGGCCGAGGAGGCGGGCACCCGGACCAGGCGCCTGCGGCCGGTCATCGCATCATTGCTTCCACTTGATCGAGCACCCGACGGGATCCGTGGCGGTGCGCGGGGGTTCCTCACCCGCCAGAAGCGCGTCCAGCGCCTCGCGGAGCCACTCCGCCCCCGCCGCCGGCTCCATGTGGTCGGCGTCGGCGGCGCCCTCGTAACGGACCCGCAGGTCGGCGTCGAGCACGTAGAGGTGCGGGGTCACCTGGGCGGCCCACGCCCTCGCGGCGTCCTGGCTTTCGTCATGGAGGTACGGGAAGGGCCAGCTCTCGGCCTCGACCCGCTCCCGCATCGCGTCGAGTGAGTCGTGCGGGTAGCGCTC
>DASQCL010000146.1:0-6412 GCA_035634715.1 Solirubrobacterales bacterium | reverse complement strand
CTCGGCCTCGGCTTGAAGGCCATGCGCGTCCTCGGCATCCATTCGCCGGTCGGCCCCACGGCTGAGCCCGGGACCGAGGGCGGGCACGTGCCCCGCCCCGAGTCCGATAGCTAGCCCGTCTGCCCCGCCAGCATCTCGCTGAAGACCGCCGTCCCCCGGCGGTCCGCCGCGGCCTGGTCGTCGGTGATCACGTGGCTGACCGCATTGATCAGCGCGAGGTGGGTGAAGGCCTGCGGAAAGTTGCCCCAGTGCCGGCCCGTGGCGGCGTCGATCTCTTCGGCGTAGAGGCCGAGCGGGCCGGCGTACTGGAGCAGGCGCTCGCACATCTCACGTGCGGCCTGTTGCTCGCCGATCTCCGAGAGGGCGGAGACGAGCCAGAAGGAGCAGATCGTGAACGTCCCCTCCGTGCCGCTGAGCCCGTCGTCGGTCTCGTCGACCTTGTAGCGGAGGACCAGCCCGTGCTCGGTGAGCTCGTCCGCGATCGCGAGGACCGTCGCCTGGAGCCGCTCGTCCTCGCAGCGCAGGAAGCGGATCAGCGGGATGAGGAGGAGCGACGCATCGAGCGCGTCGGTCTCGTAGTGCTGGCGAAACGTGCCGCGGTCCGAGACGCCGCGATCGAGGATGTCGGCCTTTACCGTCTCCGCCTCCCGCGCCCACTTCTCCTCGAGCTCGCTGCGGCCGTAGCTCCGGGCGAGCCGTGACGCGCGGTCCAGGGCGACCCAGCTCATGAGCTTCGACGACACATAGTGCTTCGGCTCGCCGCGGGACTCCCAGATGCCCTGGTCGGGTAGGTGCCAGGCGGACGACGCGGCCTCGGCCTGCTCGAAGACGATCGGGGCCATCTCCTCGGGGACGCCCCCGCGGGTCTTCGAGTGGATGTAGATCGAGTCGAGAAGGGCGCCGAAGACGTCGTTCTGCCGCTGCTTGTAGGCGCCGTTTCCGACCCTGACCGGACGCGACCCGCCGTAGCCGGAAAGGTGGTCGAGCGTCCTCTCGCTGAGGTCGGTCTCACCGCCGATGCCGAACATGATCTGGGTCTGCGGGCCCCGGCCGTGATAGAGCTCGGTCACGAACTCCATGAACTCCCTGGCCTCCTCGTCGAACCCGATCACGTGCAGGCTCCAGAGCGTGAACGTTGCGTCGCGGATCCAGGTGTACCGGTAGTCCCAGTTGCGCTCGCCGCCAGGCGTCTCGGGCAGCGAGGTCGTGAGCGCGGCGACGGTCGCCCCCGTCGCCTCGTAGGTCAACCCCTTGAGCGCCAGCGCTGAGCGCTGCAGGCACCATCGCCACGGATGGTCGGGAAAAATCCCGCGCTCCAGCCAGCGCCGCCAAAGGTGCTGCGTGCTCTTGATCATGTGGATGGCGTCCTCGGCCGTCTCCGGCCCGCTTAGCTCCTCTCGCCACGACAGACACGAGAACGCCCGCTCCCCGGCCTTGAGGGTGCGAGTGCCCATCGCGGCAGAGCCCTGGATCTCGAGCGGGATGTCGCCGAGAAGGCGTACCGTCTCACCGCCGCACGTCGCGTCCGCGGCCTGCTGCTCGTCTTCGACCAGCCGCCACTCGTGCTCCTCCATCGCGTAGTCGAAGGCCGGCTCGCACACCACCTCCATCTCCACCTCGCCGTGTACGCACTCCACTGTCCGCACCAGCAGGTGCTCGGCGTCGCGCGGCCCGAGGGCCCGTCCGCGAACGTCCTCCGGATCCTCGTCGTCCCCGGCCGTGAGGACGAGGGCGTCGTGGACGAGGAGCCAGCCGGTGTTGGTCATCCAGCTCGTCTCGATCACGTTCGTGCCGGGCACGTACCGCCGCGAGACGGGCGCTCGGAGGTTCCGGGGCCCGAGGCGGTACGCACCCGCGTCGCGGTCGAGCAGCGCCCCGAACAGGCTGGGCGAGTCGAAGCGAGGCACGCACATCCACTCGACCGTTCCATCCGACGCGACCAGCGCGCCGGTATGGCAGTCGGACAGGAAGCCGTAGTCCCCGATGGGATGGAAGTCCGGCGCGGCAGCCCTGCCACGGCTCCGGCGCGCCTTGGCAGCGGTTGCCATCGGGGAGAAAGGTATCGCCCCCACGCTGCGCTCCTCTCCTCCGTTCATCCCTAGGATGCACGCCCGTGGCTCTGACGGTGGTTGGCTCGATCGCGTTCGACTCCGTGCGCACTCCTTTCGGGGAGCGCGATCGCATGCTGGGCGGCTCGGCCGTCCACTTCGCACTCGCGGCCCGGTTCTTCACCGAGGCGCGGATCGTCGGTCCGGTCGGCGACGACTTCGACGAGGAGTACCTCGAGCTGCTCAGCGAGCGTGGCATCGACGTCTCGGACGTGGAGCGCGTGGAGGGCGGCAAGACGTTCCTCTGGGCCGGTCACTACGAGGCGGACATGAACCTCGCCCACACCGACGACACCCAGCTCGGGGTATTCGCCGACTTCGATCCGAAGCTCTCGGAGGCCTCGCGGTCCGCCGACGTGCTGTTCCTGGGCAATATCCAGCCGGACCTCCAGCGCCGTGTGCGGGCGCAGGCGAATGGCTCCCGCCTGACTGCGCTCGACTCGATGAACCTGTGGATCGAGACCACCCGAGACTCGCTCGTGGCCGCGATCAGCGAGGTCGATTGCCTGCTCTTCAACGACTCCGAGATCAGGATGCTGACCGAGGAGCCCAACCTGGCTCGCGCCGCGCGCGCTGTGATGGACATGGGCCCGCGGTTCGTCGTCGCCAAGCGCGGCGAGTACGGGGCCGTCCTCTTCACCCCCGAGGGCTTCTTCGCCCTCCCGGCCTTCCTCCTCGAGGACGTCCGCGACCCGACGGGGGCCGGCGACAGCTTCGCCGGCGGCTTCCTCGGCTACCTCGACAGCCACGGCACCGGCAGCCCGAGCGATGAGATCCTTCGCCAGGCGATGGCGTACGGGACGGTGCTCGCCTCGTACAACGTCGAGGAATTCGGCACCGAGCGGGTCGCCCGGCTGACCGAGGACGAGGTCTCGGAGCGCTACGACGCCCTGCGCGCGATGACCCACTTCGAGTTGTCGGACTGACCCTCAGAGTCGGATCGCCACGGCCGCGACGGCCAGGAGGGCCACCGAGGCCGACAACACCTTCAGCGCGCCGTCGAGTGGAGCTGCGAGGCGCTCTGACGTCAGCTCCCTTTCGGTGGCATCGGTCAGCACCTGCGTACCGCTCACGGAGACCGTTTTTCGCCGCAGCTCCCGCACAGGCGTGGACAACCGGCGCTGGGCCACGCTCAGCCCGAAGCAGGCGGCGGTCACGCCGGCGCCGGCCACCGCCTCGCCGATCGAGTGGATTCCCAGGGCCATGACCCAGAAGCCGGTGAGCGCCGGAAAGGCGCCCCACGCCGCGGCGAACCAGAAGTCCGTGTGGAAGCGACCGCCGAAGAGCTCCAGGTTGTAGGCGAGGACGCCGAGCGCGCCGACCAGGACGAAGGGCAGGAGCGTGAACGAGACGACGAAGAGCCCGGCGATCCCGATCCCGACCGCTCCGGCGAGCGCTACCCCCGCGAGCACGGCCAGCGTTCGATTCGAGAGCCCCGTGCCGAGCGGGTGGCCGTGAAGCTCGTCCAGCGCGTGCGCGGCGACCCCCACCCCCAGGAAGAATGCGCCGAGAGCCGCCCACAGGCGAACCGCGTGGAACGCCGGCGCCACGGCCGCGCCCAGCGCGACGTAGCTCAGGTGCCACGCCGTGTACGGGGGATGGAGGATCGTGACGAGGTCCCGCCATCCGCCCGGGCTCAGGGCGTAGAACGCCGCGCGCTGCTCCACCTCAGCCGTCGCGCACCCCCGAGAAGACGACGCCACCGCCGAGGCTCATCCGCCGCACCCGGATGCCCGAGATCCCGGCCGAGCGCCACAGCTCAACCTGGCGCTCGAGCGGCAGCTTCGCGTACAGCTCCTCGATGTTCGGGCCGAGGAAGCGGCCGACCTCGTACCACTCGGTTCCGAACGCGCTCCCGGCCGCGGGCAGCACGAGGCGGGTGTACAGGCGCCACAGAGGCCGCCACAGGGGCGGGTCCGGCAGGCCGAACTCGAGGCAGGCGATGCGGCCGCCGGGCCTCACCACCCGCGCGAGCTCCGCGAGGGTCGCCGCCGGGTCGTCGACGTACCGAAGGAGGTACGTGAAGGTCAAGTGGTCGAACTCGCCGTTCTCGAACGGCAGCCGCTCGGCCTCGCCCTGAACGAGGTCGATCCGCGCCGCGAGGTGGGGCGCGGCCACGAGCGCGCGTCGGGCGCCCGCGAGCATGTCGCGGCTCTGGTCGAGGCCGACGACGGTGCAGCCGTAGCGCGTAACGAGGCCGCGTGCGACGAGGCCGGTGCCGGTGGCGACGTCCAGAACGCGATCAGCCGCGCCGGCGTCGATCGACGCGATCATCTCGCGCCGCCACCGCGGGTCCTGCCCGAAGCTGAGCGCCGCCGAGAGCAGGTCGTAGCGGCGGTCGAGTCCCGCGAACAACGTCAGCGCGCCGCGCTTGCGCTCAGAGGCAACGCCTTCGGTGGCCAATTCCGGTCAAGCCTTCCAGAAAACGGCACTGGGGGGTTCCCCCTGCGAGAATGTTTGGAGCGACAAAACTTCGTGAAAGAGGAGAGGCGATGGCCACCGAGGAGAAGACCGAGCAGCAGGGCGACGGCGCGGTAGCGACCGCCGACAAGAACACGCTCTCCGTCACCGACAACCGGACCGGGGAGAGCTACGACCTCGAGATCACCGACGGGACGATTCGCGGCATGGACCTGCGCGGGATCAAGGTGTCCGACACTGACTTCGGGCTCATGTCGTATGACCCGGCGTACACGAACACGGCCTCGTGCCGTTCGGCGATCACGTACATCGACGGCGAGGCCGGGATCCTGCAGCACCGCGGCTATCCGATCGAGCAGCTCTGCGAGCACTCGACCTACCTGGAGGTCGCCTACCTGCTGACGTTCGGCGAGCTCCCCACAAGGCCCCAGCTGGAGCGCTGGACCTTCGACGTGGTCCACCACACCTTCGTCCACGAGGACATCAAGAACCTGTTCGAGACCTTCCGCTACGACGCCCACCCGATGGGCATGCTGCTCTCCGGCGTCGGCGCGCTGTCCACCTTCTACCCCGAGGCCAAGCACATCGACGACCCGGAGGAGCGCTATATGGCGGCGATCCGGCTGATCGCCAAGGTCCCGACCCTGGCGGCGTTCGCCTACCGGCACAGCCTCGGGCTCCCCTACGTCTACCCCGACAACGACCTGGACTACGCGAGCAACTTCCTGTCGATGCTCTTCAAGAAGACAGAGCTGCAGTACGAGGCGGACCCGCGGCTGACCAAGGCACTCGACATCCTCTTCATCCTCCACGCGGACCACGAGCAGAACTGCTCGACCGCGGCCGTGCGTGCCGTGGGCTCGTCACAGGTGGACCCGTACTCGGCCGCAGCCGCGGGCGTGGCGGCGCTATACGGGCCGCTCCACGGCGGCGCCAACGAGCAGGTCCTGCGAATGCTGCGGCGGATCGAGACCGCGGAGAACATCCCCGACTTCCTCGAGGGAGTGAAGAAGCGGGAGGAGCGCCTGATGGGCTTCGGCCACCGGGTCTACAAGAACTACGACCCGCGTGCCCGGATCATCCAGCAGCATATGGACGAGGTGTTCGAGGCCACGGAGTACAACCCGCTGGTCGAGATCGCCCGGGAGCTGGAGAAGCGGGCACTCGACGACGAGTACTTCACGGATCGCAAGCTCTATCCCAACGTCGACTTCTACTCGGGGATCATCTACGAGGCGCTCCAGATCCCGACCGACATGTTCACGGTGATCTTCGCGATCCCGCGGACCTCCGGCTGGGTGGCCCAGTGGATGGAGGGCAACGACGACCCGGAGCAGAAGATTGCGCGTCCGCGCCAGATCTACACGGGCTACCGGGACCGCGACTACGTCCGGATCGAGGACCGCGATGGGCCCGAGAAGATCACGGGCCCGCCCGCGCGCCGGCCGAAGCGCCAGCGCCGCGGCGCCTAGTCAGCCGCGTAGTTCAGCTGCTCGTCCCAGTCGGGCCGTCCCTCTGGCGTCAGGTCGAACAGGTTCCAGACGGGCTCAAGCGTCCCGACGTGCCGGGGATCCTGCCCCGGGTCCCTGGGCGCGTAAAAGAGCTCCGATCCCCAGAAGTGGCGGATCCCATCACCGTCGCGGTGAAACACGTTGAGCATCGGACGCTGCGCCCCTCCCGGGGTCTCGGCGTGGTAGTCACGGTTGTACGAGTTGTCGGCCGAGGAGAGCACGCGAAGGCGTCGCCAGCCTCGTTCATTCGCGAACGTGAGGACCCGCGGTAGTGGGGCCTTTGCGACCACCGCAAAGTTCACGTGTTGACCCGCGTGTTGCATCGCGCCGTCGAGCTGGTCGAGAAGGGCGACGCACGACGGACACGGGCCC